>CANQFJ010000010.1 GCA_947598485.1 uncultured Bacilli bacterium
CCTGGAATTGCACCATCAGTTTTTGCTAAATTCCATATCTTATATGCGTATCTTGGTATCCAGACAAAATAACTTTCTATATCATTTTCATCTATTTTATCTCCCGTATTATATTTATCTTCAGCACTATCAACCAGTATTACCGCATTAGCCCACCTTTTAGATTCATATGAATACCAGGTTGTATGTTTGTTGGCATAATATACTGTGCCATCACCATCTATATAAACAGGTATCATACCATTACCTAAAACCGGGTCAGCGCCATTTAATATATCTTCCTTATATTCTTCTTTTGTGTAACCAGCTCTTTGATATAGTTCATCTAAACTACTTTTTACATCACTCGAACCTTGGCCATTAGAATAAGTAACATTTTCACTACTGTACATTGATTTAGCCACAGCTATGCATGTACTAGATATGATTACGCCAATTATTATCCCAATTATTAGCTTATAAGCACTTTTCATTTGTTGTCCTCTTTGTATAGTTCATATAATCCATCTAAGGCACATTGAATATTGTTGCAAGTATTTCCATTTGCATCTTGAGCATGACTTTCACTAGGATCATAAGTTATCATTGAAGAGAATGGTTTATCAAATGATAAGTTACACATCACTGTTTGGCCAAGATCAATTGTTACAGTATTTCCTCCCGAGATTGAAACATTTGATACTACATTATTCTCAGCATCTACACATAAACTATTAGACAAGTAGTAGCCATCTGGGAAAGTGTTGGAATCACTACCATTATTACTCACCTTAAAGCCAAAAGAATTATTAACAATTATTAAGGTCACAGAAAAAACAAGGACAAAAGTTCCAATTACTATTAATAATAACTTTTTATTTTTAGTTTTTTCTATTTGCATCTTTATTCTTAGCCTCCATGTATTATCCTATATTTTATCTTCTTAATTATCTCAAAAATAAATGAAAAACTCAACAATTTACATTAAAAATGTAGTTTTATTATGCCAAAGAAAAAACAAGACCTTAAAAATATAATTAAAAGTCTTGTTTTACTAGGTTGATTATTTAATATTTTCTGATATTAAATTTTTATAATATTTCCAAGCAATAACATTTAAAGTTAAATTATCTATTAAATCTTCTGATAAAGTATCTTCCTCTACCGCGGTTTTTATATTTTGAAATGATGAAGCATAGTCAGTAGTAATAATAAGGTTATTGCCCGCGATCAAAGCTTTAATTTCCGTGTCATCAACATCCTCTAAAGCTTTCATATCAAGATCATCAGTTATTATAATACCTGTAAAGTTTAAATCATTACGTAATAAATTATGAACGGTTACTGATAAAGATGCTGGTGCTGTATCATCTAGATTGTTTACAACGTTATGACTTATTAATACACTTTCAGCTCCAGCATCAATACCCGCTTTAAAAGGAAGAAGATATTTATTATTGATATCATCTAAAGATGAATTATCTACAGGTTGGGAGCTATGGGGATCATTTTCTGTTGCTTGAGTAGGAAAATGTTTTAATGTATAAGACACTCCTAAGCCTTTAGAGGCTTCAATCACCGTTTTAGCATACTCACTAGTCAAATCTTCATCATAACCAAAAGCCCGAGGATAGATATAATCATCTTCACTAGTTGATACATCTACAACAGGAGCTAGATTTAAATTAAGACCTAAAGATGCTAGCAACTTACTTTTTTCTTTAGTATCCTCAGTTATTTTAGCAAATCCTCCTTCATCATATAATTCCTTGGATGATTTAAAAGGTTCATCTCTTAAGTTTTTATTACTACTTACTCTAACTACACTACCACCCTCTTCATCTACAGCAGTAAGAAGCGGTATTTTACTTGCTTTTTGTAAGTTTATTATCATATCTTTTACTTCATCTTTAGTTTTATCCGCAAAATCTTTACTATAAAAAACAAAACCACTTGGATTATATTTAGAAATATTCTCAAGGGCATTATCATCATATCTAGCCAAAAGTAGTTGACCTATCTTCTCATCTAAAGAAAGGCTATTTAATTTAGTTTGAGCAAGTTTATAATATTGTGAAAAAATGCCTTTTTCTTCATAATTTAGCAGACTAGATTTTTCGTCTTTTTTTATTAAGTCTACTACCTCTACCGTTTGATATGAATTTAAGCTATCTAAAATACCCGTATATTTAATTGCTAACATGTCTCCTGCTTTAACATCAACATCAGAGTATAACAGTTTATATATTTTATTATCTTCTGCCATTACAGTTAAATATTTGGAATCCGTATTTAGCACCATCGCATTTAGAGTTTTTTCATTAGAACTCTTACTTCTTAAAATCACAGTTCCAACAATCACTATAGCAATAAAACCCATGACAGCAATATAAAAGCCTACTACATTTTTATTCATTCAATCACCTAGTAAAAATATATTTTAAAAAAAGGGAATTATCACTGATTAATATATAAAATAACATAGACACAAAAACATGGACTAAAGTATGAAACGTCCATGTTTAAAATTTTAAATTACAATTATAGATTTTTAATCTTATTTTATGACATTTACCAACTCCTTACACTAATTAGTTTAATATACTTATGTGAATTTTTTATAAAGGATATATGAAATTTATGTTAGGTATTATTTTCCATTAAACTTTCCCAAGTTTTTTCTTTTTCTTTAAGAATATTATTTAGCCTTGTAATTTCTAAGGTTATTTCTGTAGACCTTTGATAATCAGAATAAATTTCTTCTTGATATAGTTTTTTGTTTAAGTCTTCTATCTCTTTATTTAATTTATCTATTTCATTTAATATTTTTTTTAATTTTTTTTCGTTATTTTCTATTATTACCTTTTTCTTAATAGGTTTAGTTTTTACTTCTTTATTTTCAAGCTTTACTTTTTTATTATTAATATAATCTTCATAGCCACAATCATAGTATTGAATTTTTTCTTCATCAAACACAATTAAAGCATCGGCAATTTGTTTTACAAAGTATCGATCGTGACTTACAATCAAGGCAGAACCGGGATACTCTTGTAAAGCGTTTTCTAACTTTTCCTTACCTACAATATCTAAATGATTGGTAGGCTCATCTAAAAACATAAGGTTGGGTCTTGCATAAAAAGTTTCGCAAAGAAGCAATCTTACCTTTTCACCTCCTGAAAGAACATTTAAATTTTTTTCTACTTCATTGGCTTTAAATAAGAATGAACCTAAAGCAGTTCTGGCTTCTTCATTTAAATAATCAGGGAAATTATGTATAAATTCCTCTAAAATAGTTCCTTGGGTCTTAAAGCTTAAATTTTGATCAAAATAGGCCGTATGCACGTTATAGCCCAAAGAAATTTTTCCTTTTAAAGGAGGAATAATATTACAAATAGTTTTTAATAAAGTTGATTTACCTATACCATTTGGGCCTATAATAGCAATCTTTTTCCCATATGGTAACTCAAATGATATTTTACCTAAAGCCTTATCATAGCCAAATTCTAAGTCTTTTACGGTCAAAACAATTTTACCAGGCTTAGGTATATCACTAAAATTAGTCTTAAAGCCTTTTGTATCAGCCTTTTTTGGCTTTTCAATAATTGTCATTTTTTCTATTTGCTTTAACTTAGAAAGAGCCATTTTAGCCTTTGTCGGTTTAAATCTAAATCTTTCGTATATATCTTTTAATCTTTTAATTTCCTTTTGTTGATATTCATAATCTTTTAAAAGCTTATCATATCTTTCTTTTTTCAAATTAGTATACTTAGTATAATTACCTACATATTTGATTGTTTCACCAAATTCTATATCATAGACTACGTCTACAACATTATCGAGAAACATCCGGTCATGACTTACCACGATAAAAGCTTTTTTATATTTTTTGAGATAATCCTCAAGCCACTGTATAGCATCAATATCTAAATGATTCGTAGGCTCATCTAAAATAAGTAAATCTGGTTCTGATAAAAGTAATTTCATAAAAGAGATTTTCATTTTCTCGCCACCAGAAAAATCTTTTATTTTTTTATTCTTGTCATCTTTTGCAAAGCCAAATTTATTAATCATAAGTTCAATACTCTTTTTATATGAAAGGCCACCAAGAGCATTAAACCGTTCTAAAGCATTAGAGTATTCCATAATATTTTTATCACTCGTCAACTTATTTTCCAAAGTGCTTATCGTATTTTCTAAACTTAGCATCTCTTTAAAGGAAGAAGATATTTCATCATACAAAGTAAGTTCATCATTAATTTTAATTTGTTCAAGATATCCTATTTTAAAGTTTCCTAATTTAGTTATCTCAAAAGGATCATCCCCAACACCTTCGGTGAACATATCGTTATCTATAATAGCTTTTAATAAAGTTGTTTTTCCACTACCATTTCTACCAACAATAGCAATATGATTATTATCATTAACTTCAAAATTGACTCTTTCTAAAATAGTATTCCCGTTTATTTCCACCATACCATTTTGAATTCTTAGTTTCATATTAATTAATTCCTTTGTTTTTCATTATAACATAAAGCATTAAAAAACTCTTCGTTTAAGAAGAGCTTCTAACTATTTATTTTTCTTATTAAGTTTACTAATTTCATCTTGAAGTTTATTAAATCTAATCGTATCGTAAACTATTACTATACCTACTGCTACTACAGCAATGATTATTACACCACCAATTTTAAGTCCTGAAGAAGTATTTTTACTAACAGGTTTACCATATGTCATTGCTTCAAAAATATCATATCGATCCTCTTTATCTTTAGCATATTCTTCATCTATGGCCTCTAAAACAGCATCACCATAACGCTCTTCAGTAAATCCTGGAAAATATTTATCACCAATTATGATAAATGGTACACCCGTTTTTTCAGGTTCTTCAACACCCATAAACTCAGCAGTATCTACTAATAAAGTGGCATTAGTAGCATCATTCCAAGTTTCAAAAGATACAATTCTAAACTTTTCTCCTTCATCTTCATAAATGCCGTTAATAAAGTTTAAAAAACCTCGACAAAATTGGCAGCCTTGACCACGGAACACATAGATTATTACTTGATCATCATTTTCTACGTACTCGTCAAATTCTGGTTCAATTTTTTCAGCCTTAAGTGCCTCCTCTAGATTAAGTGTATTATAATTGTCTACGCTTACAGCCTTAGCATTAAGTGGTAAAGCTAAACATAATATAGTAGCAATAAATATTAAAATTCTTTTCATATTTCCTCCAAAATTAATTATAACATAAATCTCCATATTTTGATACTTTTTTATCAAATTGGCCTTAAAGATAATGAACATTACCTAAATAATTCGGAATCTAAACAAAAAAAACAAACCAATTTTTATGATTTGTTTAATTAATACCTAACACTTTCTGTAATATAAGTTTTTATATTACGGCTATTTTCTTCCACTTTTTTTTCTGTTTTTTTATAAAAACCTATACCTAATATGGCTATAACCACAAGTCCTGTTAAGAAAATTTTATTACTAAATACTTTTAATAATCCTTCGTCATCTATATTCATATCTTCTTTAGCCTCATTGAGTATTATACAATAAATATAGAATTTTATCTAGACTTTTTTATTAAACTTACAACTTATTTAACATTATTTCTCGCAAAATAATTATTTTTTATTTTAATAATACTGCCCAAAAAGAAGAAAAATCCTAATAAAAAGTATACTAATGATAATAAAGTATTATCCTCAAATAAAATGACTCCTGTATTAAAAAAAACAAATGTCGCAATAACATATAATGATAAAATAATTATTATCAAAGGATATCTTATACTATTATCTAATTTTTTATCAAAAAATATACTTGAAATATTATTAAATAGTCTTTCCATACTCATCCCCCGCTTAAGCTATTATACAATAAAAAATAATTTTAGTAATCTTTTTTGTCATCCATCTGTCTTTGTATCCAGGTCATAATAACCTCAACAATGTAATCAACTTCTTTATTATTTAGCTTTTTATTTGGCTCAATTTTATGCCATTTAGCCAAACAAGATCGACAACAGGTCGCAGTAGCGTGCTGAGCAATAAAGGTAGGATGCCCTCGCATAGGAGTTTGTTTACCATCATTAGGAATAAACTCGGGAGCTAACCTTTTATTGATAAAATCATAAGTATGAGCTCTTATTACCTCTAAAGACTTTTCATTTATATATTCTTTGTCTTTTTCTTTCAGATAAAATTTACTACGAAATTTTGATTTAGATAATCTATATAATATATTATTAATATCTTGCATTTAAACTCCTAAAAAAACTACCCTAAGGTAGAATTCTATTTTTTCTTTTTCTTATTCTTTTGACTTTCTTGAAGTTTAGCTTGAACTGTCTTAGGAATCTCCCTTCTTCCTTTGGTAGGCACAAAATTGTCAATAATTTTAGCATCTTTATTATTTTTTAAGTAAATAGCTCCTAAAGAACAGAAAACTAGGGCTCCTACAAAGTTTACAATTAAATCTTTCATCGTATCTATAATGCCTATATCAAGATAACCACCATTAATAGTCATTAGCTCATTTCCTTCTTTATCATATAAAATCGTTTTATCAATATTATCAACTACAATAGCGTTATTTGCTCTTTCAGGATCTAGTTCAACACTCGAAATAGTTTGAACAATACGATCTTTTTGCATATCAACTTTAAGGAATCTATCGGCCGAAAATTCAAAGAATTCCCATAAAACACCAATCGTCATTGAAAAACAAAAAGCAACAATGCATAAATACATAGGACTCAAGTTAATTTTTTCACTGGCATTATTTAATAAATTAACAAGAGAAAAACCTATCGCTGCGCATAAAAAACCATTTAAAGTATGTAAAATGGTATCCCAATAAGGAATAATTTCATAGAAATTATTAATTTCGCCAAGAATCTCTGATGAGAAAATAAATAGATAAATAATTATCTCTAAAGTATTTGGTAAAGTTATATTAAGCTTATGCGATATTATCGAAGGCATAAGTAAAAGAATAATGGATAATAGACATAAAAAAGCATTACCAATATCCCCATGTATGATTTGCATAATCATACATAAAATAACTAAAAATCTTAAAATCAAAAATACTAATAAAGAACTTTTTTTAGTTTCTTTATAAGCATCCTTAATCATATCTACTACTTTATATCTTTTACTCATACTTTCTTTCCTACTTTACTACCTTACTTCTTCAACTTCAAAGCCTAAATCTTCAATTTTTTCTTTAATTTCATTTAAATCTAAAGTTTCTGTACTCTTTATTTCTACTTCTTTAGTTTCATGATCTGCTTTAACTTCTTCAACATTTTCCACACTTGCTAAAACATTCTTAATTCGGTTTTCGCATCCTTCACAATGCATTCCTTTTACTTTTAAAATAGTTTTCATAAAATCTCTCCTTCTTAATGATGATGGTGGTGATGGGTAATTGCCTTTAGCTCACATTTTTCCTCATCACAATGATCTTTGTCATCTTCAATTTCTATTGTAACATGATTTATATTATGTTCAAGTAGTTCTTCACGAATTTTTTTCTTAATCTGCTTAATATCTTTACTAATAGTCTTAACATGCATAGTAGCAAAATTATTCTCACCATCTATACTCCAAATATGGATATGATGAACTTCATCAACAAACGGAATTTCACACAAATGATTTTTTATATCCTCAACTTCAATACCATGAGGAACTTTTTCTAAAAATAAATCTAAAATAGTTTTAAAATTTCTAAATGAATGAATCAAGATAAATAAAGCTACTCCTAAAGACATAATAGGATCAATTATTCTAACATCCGTAAAGTTCATAAGAATTGAGCCTATTAAAACTACTATCCATCCTAGGACATCCTCTAGCATATGTAAATTAACTGATCTTTGATTTATTGAATCCCCTTCTTTTGTAAAATATGCCGCAGCAAAGTTAATAATTACTCCCACAATGGCAAATATAATCATACCATTATAATTAACTTTAACAGGATTAATAATTCTTTTAACTGATTCATATATAACAAAACAAGATCCAATTGTTAAGATACTAGTCGTAATAAAAGCTCCTAAAATAGAATAGCGAGCATAACCATAGGTATATTTGTTATTTGGTTTATTATGTGATTTTCTTTCTAAAACATAAGATATTCCTATACTAAGGGCATCACCAAAATCATGAATAGCATCTGACATAATAGCAATACTATGGGTAATAAAACCACCAATTATTTCAAATATCGAAAATGATATATTTAAAAGAAAAGCAATTAAGATATTTGTTTGTGTCTTATACTTTTTCATCATAATCACCAATTTTAATTATACCACGAATATCATTTAAGCAACAAAAAACAGACTGCCTATCAAACAGCCTGCTTAATGGTGGAGATAACTTGAACTACGCCCCATATTTGATAGATATAAAACGTAATTCTATCAAGATTCCACGTATGCGCATATTACTTAATAGCTTGATATAGTAATATAACTAAAGTGTCAATCATAGATACTATAGTTGAAGAACTATAATATCCACAAACCACTACTTAGCATAAAACCAAACATAAAGCAAAGGCTTTATGAAGTTGTGACTTATTCTAAAATCTCTTTCAGCTTCCATCACAACTAGTTTCTATATTACCCTACTAAGTAATTATATTTTAGCATCTATTATTGCAAATATCAATACCTTTTTTAACATTTTTTGCAAAAAATTGTCAACTTTGCATTTTAAAAAAAATGCACATTTGTTATCAACCATGTTTGCACCATGGTTTGAGCATTTTACTGTATCTTATCACTCAAATTTTTTCTGTAATTGTTACTCTATTTTCAAGGTTTAAATTTATTAAACTACATTATAATTATATAATTAGAATATAAACATTTTTCTTTTAAACTTAATACAAATTTTTCTCTTCCTATTATTGTAACGTAATTATCTTTATATTTGTTAAGACTAAAGTCATAATCAATAGCGATTTTAACATCTATATTAAGTCTTTCATAAATCTCATTAGCTCTTTTAATAAGATACATATTAATAGCTTGATTTACACCACCAATGCATAAAGTAAACTCACCATGTAACAAAGATATATCATTTATAATTTTAAGAGTGGTATAAAAATTGCCATCACTTATAATTGAATGACCAATTATAGGTGATGTTAAATAGGTAGATGTTTCACTAGCATTTAAAAAAGCCATTATGTCGTTTTTATCATTAATACTATCATAATTTAGAATATCTTCAATATTATCATTTTCAATATAATTTAATAAATTATTAAATACGGAGTTACTCATAGCTTTATCACCTGCTTGACTAGGCAATTATGATAACACAAAAAAAGTAAGAGCACAAATAAAATATTTATTGTGTGCTCTCATATACTTCTTCACCTGACTCTAAACGGTCAACAACATTATATTTTAGATATTCTTCATCACTTAACTTTTCTTTACTATAAGTTTTATTAGCATCTATTATGCCATTTTTAAGAGAATAAAGATCATATTCTTCGGTAAAATAATTACTATTTATCATAATCAAGGGATTATAGACCCTAATTGTAATCTCTAAATAGTCAAGTACTTTTTGGTATAAATCATTTTCTTCTGTTATATCGTGATATACAACTTTAAAAGGTTCATCTATTTTACCTAGTGTATTTTTAACTTTATCTAAACTATCAGTATCTTTAACATAAAAAACATGAACATAAGTTACTCTACTTATTTTTTCATTTTTTGGTTTGTTATCATTTACCCCTTTAATAGCCACGACCACTATAGTAAAAATAATTGGTATTAGTAAAACTAATATCCATATAATAATTTTTTTATCAAATACTTCTTTTTTCAATTCTTTCTCCTTCGATTATAAAAATACTTATATAATTCCATTACTACTAAGATTGAGAGAGATATTACAAATAAAATAACTAAATGGATAAAAGGAATACTACCTGCATTAAGTATTTTAGCTAAAGCCGGAACTTCCATGATAATGATTTGTAATATAATACAAGCTAGAGCTCCAGTCACTACTAAGGGGTTACTTTTAAAAGAAATATTAAAGCATGAAGTATACTCACTACGACAGTTAAAGACATGAATATTTTGAACAAATACCATCAAGGCCATTATATATCCCCTTGCTAAAGTGATATCCATTAAACCCTTGGCAACAAATAAATGATATAGGACGTACCAAGCACCAAATATTATAACACTTATTGTAAATCCCGCAATAAGAATTTCCTTAACTAAATGCTTATCAAATAAGGCTTCTTTAGGAGATCTTGGTTTTTGATGCATAATCGTGTCTTCGCATTTTTCAAATGATAAAGCAAAGTCTTGAATACCATCCGTAACAATATTAAGCCATAATAACTGAATGGCCACTAAAGGGGCCTGCATATCAAAGATAACCGAAAAGGAAAAGAATAAAACTTCTGCCAGACCACAAGATATTAAAAAATAAATTATTTTTCGAATATTGGCATAGGCTGTTCTACCTTCTTTAATACCTGTAACAATAGAATTAAAGTTATCATCCGTTATAATCATATTGGCAGTTTCTAAAGCAATATCTGTTCCACTTCCCATAGCAATACCAATATTAGCACTTTTTAAAGCCGGAGCATCATTTACTCCATCACCCGTTACGGCAACATATTCGCCATTTCTTTTAAGGCTATTAACTATTTGTAGCTTTTGAAGAGGTGTTACCCGCGTAAATATTTTTTTACTAGCTACAAATTCATCAAAAGCTTTTTGATCTTTATGCAAATATTCTTCTACCTCATCATAAGTTGTAACATCACTAGCATCATTAGTTAAATTTAGTTCTTTGGCAATACTAAAGGCCGTTAAAGGATGATCACCTGTAATCATCAAGACTTTAACACCCGCATCATGACAAGCGTTAATGGCATCTTTTACTTCAGGCCTGATTGGATCAATAAAGCCTACCAACCCCATGAAGCTTAGATTTTTTATATCGCTAACATCATAAGACTCTTTAGCCTTTATTTTGCTATTTGCTAAAGCTATAACGCGGTACCCATCTTTAGCTAAGTCCTCATTTTGCTTTTCAACAATGCTAAAATCTGTACTATCTTTAGCTAAGTTAAGTTTATTACAAAAGCTTTTAACAACTTCAATTGACCCTTTAATAGTACAATATACTTCATTTTGCATTTCATAAAAAACTGCTGAATATTTATTTTCTGATTCATATGGTATGACTTTTAAAATCTTAATATTATTTTTATTAACTCCTAACTTTTTTCCTAAAATATGGAAAGCTATATCTATAGAGTCCCCTTTATACTCATTATTTTCATAGATAGCCTCATTATTTATAAAACCAAGCAAACCAATATTCCAAGCAAGGGCACTATCGGGTCCTTTTACAACTCCCTCGGGATTATAACCAACACCTGTAATTTCATAATAATAACCATTTGGTAAAACAATCTTTTTCGCAGTTTGCTCATTTGCCGTCAGCGTTCCTGTTTTATCACTAGCAATAACTGTACAGCTACCTAAAGACTCAACAGATTTCAATTTACGAGCAATAACATTTTCCTTAGCCATTTTATTGGACGCAATAGTTAAAGCCATAGAAAGGGCTAAAGGAAGTCCTTCAGGCATTGCAGATACCGCTAAAGAAATAATATATAAAGGTATTTCCTTAACATCATAGCCTTTAGAATAAAGTAAAAAAGCAAGGGCAAAAGAAGCAATTAAAATAGCAATACTAATTTGCTTAGAAAACTTCTCAATTCTAATTGTAAGAGGAGATTTTTCTTCTTTAGTTTCTGATATGCTTTGACTTATCTTACCAACTTCAGTATTAATACCTGTAGCAATAACGACTGCTTTACCTCTTCCCGATACTACAGTAGTACCCGCATAAAGCATATTTTTTTGCTCAGCAAAATGTCCGTTGCTACTCTCATGTTCACAAGTTTTTAAAATCTGCATGCTTTCACCTGTTAATACTGATTCATTAACAAAAAGATTTTGGCTTTCTATTAATCGGCAATCCGCAGGAATCTTATCCCCCGAGTTTAGTAAGATTATATCGCCAACTACGATGTACTCGGAAAGAATCTCTATCTTTTGGCCATCACGTACTATAATAGCTTTATCTTTAACTAAATTAGCCAAAGCTTCAGCATTATTATTAGCTTTATTTTCTTCAAAAGTTCCAATCAAAATATCTAGTAAAACAATGAAAGCAATAACTATTCCATCCGTTATGGAATGAGAAAGAAAAGAAATAAAAGAAGCTATAAGCAAGATAATAACAATTGGATCTTTAAATTCACTAAAAAAGATTTTAAGTATACTATCTTTCTTTTTTCTTGGCAAAGTATTAAGACCATTTTTTTCAAGTCTTTCTTTAGCCTCAGTAGATGTAAGTCCCTGTTCTGAAGTATTATATTCTTCAAATAAATTATTAACCTTTTTATCCATAAGAACCATCCTATTATTATTCTATCACAATTATTTACTCGAATTTTTTACTTTTATAGGATTGACATGAATAACCGTTAAATAGATTTCAGGAAATTTTTTGTCAATTTCCTTCTCTAATTTATTGGCAATGTCATGAGAAGCAAAAGTTGATAAATTACCATCAACAAAAATGGTAAATGATACTTGATATTGATAACCTATTGGTGTTGAATTAAAATGATTAACTTTTAAAATCTCAGGATACTCTTTAATCACACTTAAAACTTCTTCTTTCTTTTGCTCATCTAATGATTTATCCATTAAAACATTATAGCTTTCAATAAATATTTTTATGGCATTTAAGGCTATCCAAAAACCTATAGCAATACCAAGAAGAGCATCAACAAAATATATTCCAACTTGCGAAAGAAGACACGATATTAAGTTGGATGAAGTAATAATACAGTCATTAAAATGATCTTTACTATTTGCTTTTATCAAAATATTGTTATACTTTTTAGACACTTTATTGGTATATAAAAATAGAAAAAGTTTTACTGCTATTGTTATAATACAAACAATAATAAGCCAGTAAGAAAATTTAAATTTTTCTTGCGTTATTAAGCTTATAAGGGATGATTTAATAACGGAAAAAGATAATAAAAACATAATAATACTAATAAGCATAGAATAAATATATTCTGCTTTACCATGGCCTAAATTATGATCTTCATCAGCTTTTTGTGAAGATATTTTATTACCTATATAAGTTATATAAGAAGAGATAACATCTGAGGCACTATTAAAAGTATCGGCAAGCATAGCCATACTTCCTGATATAAAAGAAATTATACCTTTAATAATTAGCAAAAATAAATTCCCTATTATCCCTAATATACTTGATTTTTTAATATCACTATATTTTTTATCCATTTTTATTCTCCCTAAAAATAAATGAACTAACCCTCGTTAGTTCACTACTAATTTACGACGTAAGATAATTATATCACAAGAAGCAATTAAAAACTCCACAAAGGAGTTATTTATTTTGCATTTGATCGTAGTATTCAGCTTCTTTACCTGCAGTTTCTACTTTAGATTGAACAGATTTTAAATATTGAATAAATTCTGTGAATTCACTAGATGCTTTATTCCATTCACTTTTAAAATCGTCTGCAGCAATACCAGTCCATGTTCTATCATTAATATTAGTTTGCACATTATCTATTAAATCATTTAATATCTTTTCAATCTTTGAAGCATTTTCTGCTAAAACATTAGCTTTAGCTTTAACATAATCATATTCTATTCTTAATGTAGCCATATTATTATCCTTTCTTTTAATACTTTCCTAAAATGGACCCTATTTCTTGAGCAGTTTGTCTTGCGCTATCAGCTCTATCTTCAAGCTCTCTTGAAAAAGAATTTAAAGAGTTATTTAAATCTTGTAAAGATGCTAAGCGAGCATGATATCCCTCTTTAAATGTTTGATATGAGTTTCCTTCCCAATGGGCTCCTAACTCATCAACTATCGCTGTTGTCTCTTCAATAATTTGCAAATAATCAGCAGCTTGTTTTTTTATCATAATAGACATTTCAGTTATTGCACCAGTATTAATTCTAAATAAATCGTCTGCCATTTCTCCACCTCCATAATTTTAATTGTTGCTAAAACCATAACACCATTATTATTTACATATCTTATATAAATTATGATACTCTATTATTAAAAAGATGTCAAACCACTATACTTTTTTTTGACATATAAAAAGCCGCTAAATAAATTAGCAGCTTTAAATTACATATTAGTATCTGATTGAGGTGTAGTAGAGTTAATAGCACCTAATTGATTAATTAGAGTATTTAATTTATTTTTAAACTCTACTTCTTCATCATCAACTAAGCCTTTGAAAAAGATTTTTTCAATTTGACTATGATCAAACATACATGTTTGATTTGAAGCCATTAATCCTTCAGGATAAATGCATCCACTATAGTCGAAAATCTTTCCTTGTTGTTCTTGAGTCATTGCACAGAAGCCAATAATCATAACTCTTTTCTTTCCACCTTTTAATAGTACCACAGTACCTATTGGTAAAAATTTTTCTTCCATAAAATTTCCTCCTTTTTATATTTATTTAATCCAATTATTATTGGTTAAATCCATTATAATTATTATCATTTGTTTGATTTATCTTTTCTTCGTCATTATTCATAAGTACTGCACCCATCATACCTCCGGCTACACCTAGGTTTCTTGCAGCATCTTTAGTTTTTTGTTCTTCTTCAGCATCCTTTTTAGCTTGAGCAAGATAAACACCACCGATACCGACACCTGCAGATATACCACCTAAGCCAAGTACAGTATTTAAATTACTCTTATCTGCATCCATTGATTGATTATCAACTGTGTCTGATGCTTCGCTAGAATCAAGTCCTTCTCCTCCGTCAGTACTTGTTTCACCAGTACCTTGATCTAGAGTATTAACACCAGGTCCTGGCTCTGGGCCTTGCATAATTACATTATCAGTAGGTGTATCTAAAAGTCCAGCATCAAGCGCAGGATTTTCAACAGTAGGTGTCATAGATTCAAAAGTATATTTATCTTTCTTATTTTTCTCGTCTTCATCATCTTTATTTTCATTAGTAGTATTTGCATATTGAGGACTAGATCCATCTATAGCTCCGGTACCAGCACCTGCATATCCTCCGCCGTAAGATCCACCATAGCCACCAGCAACACCAGCAGCTCCAAGCATACCGGCACCTAAGGCACCAGCATCTTGCAATGTAACTGATCCAGGTCCAACATTATCAACAGAAACTTTTGGATGACTAGGATCGTTTGTTGGATCATTAGTTCCATAATTATCATTACCTGGCTCATCGTCACCACCAAGACTAGGTTCGTCTCCTCCAGGATTTGGATTATCTTCGCCTTCATAGTCATCGCCAGGATTAGAATCATCACCACTACCAGGAGTATCATCTTCGCCTTGATAGTTATCACCAGGATTAGAATCTTCACCGCCACCCAAGTCAGTATCTCCACTTCCTGGAGTATCATCACCTGAAGGCGTATCACCCGTTACATCACCATCGCCACTTCCCGGTTCAGTTTGACCATCATTTTGATTATATTCCGGACCAGAATCACCAGAACCATCAGTTGGACCATTATCAGATGATGTTGTTCCTTGATCTGGTGTTGGTTCTGGCTTAGGATTCGGTGTTGGGTTTGGCTCAGGGTTCGGTGTTGGTTCGGGCTCAGGATTTGGTGTTGGCTCTGGCTCGGGATCTGGTGTTGGTTCCGGATCAGGATTTGGTGTTGGCTCTGGTTCAGGATTCGGTGTTGTATTATCAGGAGTAGTACTAGATTCATCTCCAGTCGCCAAATTTTCATTTTGTTGTCTTTTCCAATTACCATATTCGAAAGAGCTAACTCCTCCAAATTCATCTCTAACAACTTTAGTATCCATAACTGCATCAAATGCGGATGCTAAAATCGTATGAAGAACAACTGGATTAGATCCAGCGCCTACAACAATATTACCCGTTGCGTTAACTGCATTAATAACCCATCCTCGAGGTTTAGCATTTACAATATCAGCATTTACAGCATATCTTTTTTGTAAAAGGCTTTTAAAATCACTTAGTTTATTAATTCCTGCATTTTCAAGTGATTTACCAACACTTCTTCCAATAAAGTAATCAACAACACCGGCAGCAACAGATACACCTAAAGAAGACCAATAACCATAGCCTGCTTGAGACATATCTTCAGCAACCATTCCCATTCGAGACGTTCCGGCTAATATACCGCTTATAAAAGGTGTAGAGCCTGGAATAGCAACAGAAATTACGGCTATACTAACCCAACGACCAGTTTCTTGTAAAAAGGTTCTTGCGTCATCGCCAAGCCAACTGTTTTCATAAAGCCATCCACCCTCTTTATATAAAGGACTAAGAATAAAGCCTGTAGCATCAAAGCTAACAAACTTTTGGATTGCTGCTTTCCATTCAGCACCTCCAAAGATACCTGCTACCATTGCTAAAGAATCAACAATACCTTCAAGTAATTTAAAAAGGCCCGATATAAGAGAAACTACAGCATCTATAATAGTTGCAATAAAGCCTTGAACAGCGTTCCATAATCCATTAAGAAGATCAAGCAACTCATCGCCAAAACTTTTCTCTTGAGGAACTTGAGCAGTCGCACTCGTACTAGCTACAACAGCAGTTCCAGCTTCTGCCGAAGCATTAGTAAGAAGTTGACCATTTTTTTGAGCTTCATTTATAGCTAAAGTTGAATAATCAAAGAATTTTTGACATACAGTATTTATACTATATGTCAGCGCACTTAACTGATTAAATATATATTGACTATAGGGGATATCAGTCCACCACACATTATTACTAGTGGTAAATCTATTAGGTGAATCTTCACAACATATTTTTAATTTTGAAAACTCTTCAATAAATTCTTCATATTTTTTAAAAGGAACTAAACCACTACCCTCAGTATCTGTTCCTACCAAATCGCTGAAATATTCAGTTGCTTTTTTTATTTTTTCTTGGTCAACATGAATTTCTGAAATATCGTTCATATTCTAATCCTTTCTATGAATTTACGGTTGTTGTATTTTCGCTTGCTTGTGCTTGTTCTTGTGCTTTTAAATGCTCTTGATAAGCTACCCACGCTGAATAACTTTTAGTATCTTTATTTCTTGCATTATTAGCAAAATCAATAATTTTTTGGCTAAATGTTGAAAACGTTTGTCTTATACTTGTTGCATCCTTTATTAAAGTATCCAAATTATCTGGGATATGGTTTAGGGTATCGCCATCATTATAAATGATATCAAAAGCTTCAGTATCACAATTTGCCTTGGCATTATCGCAACATGTTATAAAAGAATCAAGAGCTGAATCTATTTGACTAATATAATTATCCAAAGTATTTACAACATCATCTAAATCATTTGTAGTCAAGCATTGTGATTGCATTCTAATTGGATATTGAGTGTTTAAGTACTGACTAATTTCAGAAGCATAAGCTGCAGGTTGATGGGATTTTATCTTTCCATCAAATTTATTATTTGCCATAGTTATTCCTCTTTTCTATATATTTCCCCAATATATTATAAATAGGGAAAATAACTTTTCCCGCTTTATAATATATTGCATACCTATGTATGCAATATGTATTTATTATTGTTGATCGAATGTAGAAGTTTCTTGAGCAGCTAAATCGATTTTTGATTGTACAGTTTTAACATGGTTTACAAAATCGTTAAATGATTCTGCACAATTATCCCAAGCTGATTTAAATTTAGTTGCAGAAGCACCTTGCCATACACTTGAATTATTTAAATTTGAGTCCATTTCTTGAACTAAATTTTTTAAAATAGAATCAATGTCATTAGCTAAGCTTTCAACAACTTTAGCTTGAGCAGAAGCTTCATCATATTGTAATCTTAATTGAGTAGCCATTATTAACCTCCTTTATTTTATTTATAAGTTTATTATTCCATCTTTGAATTGATATCATTAATCATTGCTTCGCCTTCTTCGGCTGTAGCACTGATTTGTGATGACATTTCTCTTAAAACTCTATTAAGTTCTTCAAGAGCACCTAGTTTAGAATCGTAAGCAGATTTAAAAGTATCATAAGTAGGTCCGCCCCATACAGAAGATAAATTATTAACTAAATTTGTAAGTTCATCAACTTTAGAAATATATCTTGCTGCTAAGTCGCCAACTGTTCCACCTAATTCTGAAACTTTGTCAGTTGCCATATTAAATTCTGATACAGACATTCATTTCACCTCCCTTACATTAAGATTAACCTTGATCCATTTAATATTTTGTTTTCTTTTACTGTCTTATTAACGTCATAAACAGATCCATTAAAACCATCAATTAATGTTAGCTCTTCACTTATAGGAAAACTCCCTGAAGACATTTCATTAATTGCTTTGTTTAATAAGAATATGATTTCAATAGTCTTCTTGTTTACTGGGATAAACACGTCATATTGTTCTTCAAGGGCCGGAACAATTACTTCAACATTAACTTTGTTTTTCACTTTTCCTCCCACAATACATCAGTGTCATCACTAGCATCCTCAATGTATTTGAATAAGGTTGGGATGCCTGAGACAATATTATATCCGAAGTTATCTGGAATATTCCCGGAGATAGCCTTAGAAGTTACATTTAACCTGAATATACTTTGTTCGGCTAGTCCGTTACCAATCCAAATACCCCTCGTACTATTTACAATATCCTTATACCAACTATCATACTCTAATTTCTTAAGGTTGTCAAACCCGTCAACTAAAACGTAACATATTTTTGACAGCTTCTTAGAAGTTTGAATTGTTTGACCTACTAAAGTGTCAAAATTTTCCGCTAAAATAGTCTTTATTTTATTCATACCCGTAATAACAAATACCATATCCCCATAATTATTTAAGCTATCAGGATTATAATCATTTTTAACATAAATATCATTAAGTTTATTTACTATATCTTTTAGGCTTTCAAATACTTTGCTAAATGCTGTGTTATAAATTTTAGCTTTAGGTATTGCTTTAGTAATTAATCTTTCGGCATCAATAACATATACCGTTGTATTTTTACTTTTGCATAGTTCCATAATATAGTTTTCCACAAAATTCTTAGTACTTTCAATTTTAGAAGCACTTACAACCAAAGATAATTGATTTTTTAAATCAATACTTAAAATATTTAAGTTCTCTTTAGCAATACCAATTGGCACAGAATTTAGATTATCAAACTCAGATGAAACATCAGCCCATTTAACAACTTCAGGAATCGTTGGGATTGGTAATGCTTTAGTTGTAGATTGCGATGCAATAACGGTAATTAAGTCTTTAACATAATCATTGATATCATCAGGACTTGTAGGATAAGCAGCTTGAAATTCGTAAATATCATCTAGCTTTACTAAACCTCTACCCATGATTTTGGAAGGAAGTACATCTGATTTACCTATTATTTGACGATAATCAAATTCATCATTCATTTGTAGTGATAACTTTAAATTAAAGTTTTGGGAAAGTTTAATTCTGATATTATTAGTAGCACTGACCGTAATTATAAACATTATGCCATATTTAGGTCCCTCCCTTGTAAGAAGAACAAGATCATCAGCAAATTCAGCATAGGTTTCATTAAATGACTCAAAGCCATTTATAATAACCACGATATTAGGTATTTTCTTTTGCGCTCTTTGATTATATAAGATAAAACTTCCGTTATAATTAATAAAAGCATTTTTTCTTAAATTCATTTCGTTTTTAAGCATGCTTATTAAAGTTTTTATCTTATCCTTTTCACTTGAAGAAACAACATTACCTACTTGAGGAGCATCAGCATAAATTTTTAATGCTTCCGTCCCAAAATCAAGAACATAAATGTATACTTCAGCAGCCGAATATGTAGTTATTAAAGAAAAGATAATCGTAGAAACCAGATTTTCTTTACCACTTCCTACTGCCCCATATATTATTAAATTACCTTCTTCGGTAAGAGGTATTGTAAGAAGACCTTGCCTTTGTTCTTTGGGAGCATCATACTCTCCTACCGGGAAGTTTAACATAAATGGTGTTTTTTCATACTTATATTTATATTTTAAATCATCAATATAAATCTCCGCAGGTATGGCATCAAGCCATAGTTGTTTAACATTAATATTTTCTGCTTGGCCAATTTTTTGTAAATATTTTAAAATACTTGTAATTTCTTCCCCTTGATGGATTCCTCTTAAACTTTGTTTATCATTATCAACGGATTTTGTTCGCTCACCAATATTATTTACAAAGCTAACCGAAGAGTCAACGAGTTTCTTACGCTTCTCCGCAGGATAATAAGGAGCTCCTGCCCAAGCTGATTGTCCAAGAGCAAAGAATTCATTAAAGCCTACTTGTAAGAAGAAACGTCCTGTTTCTTTTATATAAGCGGCATCAGGAACTCTTATCATATCATTACTATCAGATTTATCTTGAACTTTTAAACATACTCTAAATTTAGCATTAGACCAAATTTGATTATCAACAACGCCGGAAGGCTTTTGGGTAGCAAGTATTAAGTGAACACCCAAAGAACGACCTATACGAGCCGCGGATATTAATTCATCCATGAATTCTGGTTGTTGGCTTTTAAGTTCGGCAAATTCATCAGAGATAATAAACAAATGAGCTACAGATTCTTTTACTTTACCTTCACGATATAATTTTTGATATTTATAAATATCGATTGTGCTTTCATTACAAGCATCTCTTGCTTCATTAAAGACCCTTTGTCTTCTTTTTAGTTCACTTTGTAAAGAAGATAATGATCTATTAATTTCATTAATATCAAGGTTGGTAATTGTTCCTGCTAAATGAGGAAGTTTATCCCCTGTCTCTTTATTTTCAAAAGCTCCTGCCAGTCCTCCACCTTTATAGTCAATCAAAACAAATTGAACTTCATTAGGATCATAATTAACCGCCATTGATAGAATATACGTGATGATAAACTCTGATTTACCTGAACCAGTCATACCGGCAATCAAACCATGGGGTCCATGAACCTTTTCATGTAAATCTAACTTAAATAGTTCACCATTTTCATCAACACCTACAGGACAAGCAAGAGATGTTGTTGGATCATTTTTCTTCCAAAGATTATAAGCATTTAACTGTTCAACATTACCAGCATCATACATTTCCAAAAAGGTATAAACACTTGGAAGTTCATAAGAAGAAGTCATATTCTCAATAGGAATATTACTTACCATATAAATATAAGAATCAATTGTCGTTTGAATAAAATCTGGAACAAACTCTTGCTTTTTATTAACAAGTTCATTTTCAAAGATACCACCAATATTAGCATCAATACTTACAAAGGAAGAGCACTCACTAGGAAGAGAGTTTAAAGTATCGGTTAAGAATAATAAAGAAAATCCTCTTGGTTTACTATCTTTTAAGATGTCTCTAACAATGCCTACTTTAGAACACATAGTAACATCATCAGTAATAATCATATAATGAGTTGTAAATGTTATTTCTTTGCCTTCTTCAAGGCTGGCTCTTTCTTGGTAAATGGTTTCTAGTTCAGAGGAAATTCTTGCTATTTCATCTTTGCCTATAGCATAATATCTTATTGTTTTATCACTATTCCAAATATAAGGTATATTTTTATACTTTTCCCAGTTAGAACTATTATTTTCATTAGTTAAAATAACAATTTTAAGTTCATCATAAGAATGATACGCCATCATTTGTAAAATAAGGCCATCCGTAAATCTTCGTAGTAAATTATACTTACCTATTAGGGCACTAATATATTTTTCTTTAAATGATATAGTTACAGGTACACTTTCAATAACACTATTAGCGTTTATTACCCTACGAGCCTCGACTTCAAGATCATCTTCTTGAAGTTCAAATTGTTCTTTTTTAAATTGGACATTTATTTTAGGGATAACATTACCTATACCAAGTCTTAATTCCAAAAAATCTTGATGAGTTATTTTTCTTTCCCATAGATTTCTCTTCTTATATAGAATAATATCACCAACATCTTTTAATGATACATGATTCTCTGTCAATATTCTTTTTTGCCTTGTACATTCATTACGAAGCTCAATAGCTTTTTCGTTAATATATTTGCGATATTTTTCTTGTCTAAGCCTTTCTTTTTTAGCAGCTTTTCTTTTTTGATATAGTTTATTCATTGTGGGAAAAACAAGCATAGCGGTAATCATACAAAAAGCCGTTAAAATAGAAGTAAAATTATCTTTAAGACTAGCCTCACCCATCATAACTTTAATTAAAGCTGTAGCTCCTGAAACAGAAGCACTCATTCCCATGATAAGCATTGGACCTAAGGTAAGAATCATAGGAGTGCTCTCATCACTTGGCGCTGATGGTGGCGTATCAATTTCTAGGTTATATGGTTCAATTATTTCGCTAAAACGTGGTGGTCTAACAAAGTAATCCTTTTTTTGATACATTTCAATATTTTGATCAGCAACTTTATCAATTAAACTATAATCAAGTTTAGGAAATTGATGAGTTATAAATTTATTAGTAGAATATTTAACTTTAGCTTCTACAGTACCAAGAAGTAAAATATTACCTACAAAAGAAAAAGTTAAACCCTCACAAAAAACAACATCACCATACTTAAGATAAGTGTCCTCGACTAAATAATTGTTAACATAGACATTAACATCAGGGCTCATATTTCTTAAATGGTATATAGCACTTTCTCTTTCAATTAAAATTTGATTATAATGAACAGTGGGATTTTCGTATGAAATATAATTGGCTCTTCCGCCTTCACTAGAGGTGGAATTACCAATAGTAAAGCTTAGGGTACTTTGCTCAGTAAATTCAAGTGAGAGCATTTTGCTATCATAGGTAGCTCCTACAAATACACGATATTTTTCTTCACTAGTTACATCCAAAAAATGATAGAAGTGATTTTCTTCTATAGGAGTAGTTTCAATTATTTGATCATTCTCAACTATTTTTATTTCATCGTTGCTTTTCATTACCCAGTTGTTATCTATCGCCTCAATGTTTATAAGATTCTCATTATTTTCATTTGTAATCCAGTAGTTACCATAAACTCTTTGAGGTAAAGTTAAGCTGACTATTTTTTTCTTGCCAATTAACTTGATTTTCACACTTACACCCTATTCTCTAAAAATTATATCGTATAATTTACTATAACTCAATAAAATAATTAATAATCTTATTGGCAAGTGTACTTGTTATCTTCATAATATTTCTTGATATTATTGTAATTTAAACGAATACCATCTGTTTCTTCATTTAATATCTCATCAGTTAAATCAACAGCGATTCTAATAGTATTATTCACATCATCTCTTAAGGCATATCCCGAAATATCATCTATTGTTATCTTGCCATTTTCTATTTGACCTATTAATTCCACATATTTTTCAACATCAAGATTAGCAAAGGTATAAATGCGAGCAGGAACATTCAAGTAATTTTTAAATGCATCAAAGACAAAAACATCAGATATTTGATAGCTTAACTTAAAAGCCGTATTAGTTTCTTTAACAGGACCCGTGCATGTTAAGTTGCTTCTTACTTTAGACTCCGTTACATATAAAATAGATGATACTGTTCCTTTGGTATTATCCTTAGTATTTTCAATATCTAATAATACATAATAAGGTCCTCCAGGGGTATACAAGTAATTGGTTAAATTATTATCTTTTATAGCATAAGTATAATCATTACTACCACTTATAAATTCTGAAGGTATTAATACATCACTAGATGTTTTATATACTATATTAGCAGTTATTTCAAAAGGATATTTTTCTTTTACGGTTATCTTTCCTGTATACTTATCGTTATGACACATCATCGAGTATTCATAGACACCGGCTTTAGAAGTATCAACTTTAGAGGTATCAAGAGTACAATCGGCAATATCAACAGCCGCGAAGCTTCCATAATCTAAAATACTTTGCGAAAGATTAGCACCCACAAAAACAGTTTTATTATCTAAAACAAATTTAGGCTTCTTTTGAACTTTTTCTTTACCTAAGTGAAGGTAAAAATACACACCAAAAGCTATTAAACCCATTAAAGCTAGAATTCCAAAAGCAAAAAGAATTTTAATAATAATTTCTTTGGTATGATTTTTCTTATTATTAAGATTATTATTAGTATTAGTACTACCAAAATCTAAAGTATCGATTATTTCAACCGTAGTTGGATCTATACCTATTTCATCTCTACTTGTTGGAACTCCTGTATTCATGTCATCGCCCCTTATAATAATTTAATTATATCTTTTTTAATATTTCATTTCAATATTTTTTAATACCATAAAAAAATGCTAAGCCTTAAAGCTATAGCATCTTTATAGTTACTTACATAACGTTTTAAATTCATCGCCCCGGTCTTCGAATCTGGCGTATTGATCCCAGGAAGCTGAAGCTGGTGATAACAAGACAATATCATTAACAGATACATTATTTTTAACTTCTTCCATGGCCTTTTTAATAGTTACACATTTAGATACAGGTATTTGTTTTTCCTTGGCGTACTCAACAACTTTGTCTGCCGTTTCACCAAGAGCATATATATGTTTACATTTATTTATTACTGAATCTAATTCATGAAAATCTTGTTTACGATCCATGCCTCCTAAAAGAAGATGAACATTACCATCAAAAGCCTTTAAAGCCGTAATAGTCGATGTCGGATTCGTGGCTTTTGAGTCATTATAGTATTTAACATTATCTTTTTCTAGGACAAACTCAATACGGTGCTCAACACCATTAAAAGTACTTAAATACTTTTTAACGATATCTTTATCAATGCCAAAGTAATTAACTGCTAATAAAGCTGCTAAAATATTTTCATAATTATGAGTTCCCTTTAATTTGATATCTTTTAAATCAATAATTTTTTGGCCATTAATGTATATTCCTTCATTATCATAATAATTATTTTCATCATTAAAATAAATCTTTTGACCACTAATGTCTTGAGTAATATCTAAGCAATCACTATTTGCTTTATTAATAATATTTAAATCACTATCCGTATGGTTTAAAAAGATATTCTTTTTAGCTAGTTTATACTTTTCATAAGTACCATGATAATCTAAGTGCGTAGGACATATATTAGTTAAAACACTTATATTCGTTTTAAAATCTTTGAAATTACTTAATTGATGGTCGGATATTTCAAGAACTAAAATACTTCCTTCATGAGCCTCATATATTACTTCACTCAAAGGAAAACCGATATTTCCTCCCAAAATAACATCTTTGCCCATCAACTTAAGGATATTATATAAAATAGTCGTAGTAGTTGTTTTACCATTAGAGCCTGTTATACCAATGATAAAGGTATCTTTAGGCAAGAAATGGTAAGCTACCTCCATCTCGTTTAAAACCGGGATATTAAGTTCACTAGCCTTTAATACTGTTTTATGAAATGGCATAATGCCAGGGTTTTTAACTAGATAATCAAATGATTCATCTAAAAGGTCCGTAGGATCATCACTCAAGATAAATTTAATGCCCAAGTTTTCTAATTCTTTAAGCATATCTTGATCTTGATCTTTAATATCTGTAACTATTACTTCATTATGAGAAGCTAAAAGTTTAGCTACGTTATAGCCACTTTTTGCCATCCCTAAAACCAATATTTTCTTATTTTCAAACATTTTTTAATCTCCTTTATACTAAAATATTATTTTAAGACTGCCTTTATTCTTCTTACTCCTGCTGAAGAACTTTCTTCCTTAACAATTTCAAATGTTCCTAATTCAGAAGTATTCTTAACATGAGGTCCACCACATATTTCTTTTGATAGATTACCGATTGTATATACTTTAACTATTTCACCATATTTATTTTCAAAAGTACCATGAGCACCTTCCGCTTTAGCCTGTTCATAAGGCATCGTTTCACAAACAACATCTGTATGGCTTTGAATCATTTCATTAACGCGTTTTGTAATCTTTTCTTTTTCTTCGTCACTAAGTTTATGATCTAAATTAAAGTCAAATCTTAGTCTTTCTGGCGTTATATTAGATCCTTTTTGGATAACATCTTTACCATACATTTCTTGCAATGTGGCAAGTAATAAATGGCAGCAAGTATGATATTTAGTACTCTCATAAGATTGATCAGCAAGACCGCCTTTAAATGAGCCCGCATCTAAAGTACGTGATTTATCTTGATGATTTTTAAAGCTTTCTTCAAAACCTTTTTCGTCTACTTCAAGATTATTTTCTTTAGCAAGTTCAATTGTCATTTCTAAAGGGAAGCCAAAAGTATCAAATAGTTTAAAGGCATCAGTACCACTTATAACATTACCTTCAAGATGCTTGATTGTTTTGTAAAATAATTTTTCGCCATCTTTTAAAGTTTTGCTAAACTTATCCTCTTCTTTAATAATTTCTCTTACAACAACATCCTTATTTTTAGCAAGTTCAGGATAAATATCTTCATAAGGCTTAATTAGAGCATCCACTAATGTGGATAAAGACTCTTTAAAATTAATCTTTTTGGCTTCTCTAACCGCCCTTCTTATTACTCTTCTAAGGACATAACCTTGCCCAATATTCGAAGGCACAATACCATGACTATCCGCAAGGATAAAAGTAGCTGTGCGCATATGATCTAAAATAATACGATAACTGCGGGGATTTTCTTCATAAGAAATATCCGATAATTCTTTTAATTTTTGTAAAGCTAGAGCAAAAACATCGGTCTCATAAACTGAACTTTCATTATTTAAAACACAACATACTCTTTCAAGCCCCATGCCCGTATCGACATTATGATGGGCAAGTTTAGTAATTTTACCATCCGCATCTTTATGATACTCCATAAAAACGTCATTCCATATTTCTAGGTATTTGCCACAATCACATGAAGGATTACATTCAGGGCAACATTTTTCTTTGCCGGTATCATAAAACATTTCCGTATCTGGGCCACATGGACCTATGCCACTACCTAATATCCAAAAATTATTTTCTCGAGGTAAAAAGAAAATATGATCTTCTTCAACGCCACAGGCTTTCCAAGCATTAAAGCTCTCCTCATCTTTAGGAAAATCTTCATCACCTTTAAAGCACGTAAAATATAATTTATCTTTAGGAATACCTAAATATTTTTCACTTGTTAAAAACTCAAAGCTCATAGCTATAGCTTCTTTTTTAAAATAATCGCCCAAAGACCAATTTCCTAACATTTCAAAAAAGGTTAAATGGCTAGCATCGCCTACTTCATCAATATCACCAGTTCTAATACACTTTTGCGAGTCCGTAAGTCTATGTCCCTCGGGATGTGGTTCACCAAGTAAATAAGGAACCAAAGGGTGCATTCCTGCCATAGTAAATAAAACGGTTGGGTCATTCTCCGGAATTAAAGAAGATGAAGATATTCTCTTATGATTATGTTCCTCATAAAAATTTAAATATAGTTCTCTTAACTCTTTAGTAGTTAATTTTCTCATTGTATTTCCTCCAATATTTTAAAGATTTTATCTCTTAAAGTTTTTAAATCTTCATTAACAATATTATAATCAAAGTCAGTATAATTTTCTAATGCTGTCTCCGTAACATGAGATTGTTCTTCAATACTAAGTTTACTTGTCCCAAATTGATTAATTACATAAAAAGTATAAACCTCACTAAATTCTTCACGTATTTTATCAATTTCATTAGGCATTCTTACATCTGATACAATAACATTTTGCGCAACAAGATTATAATATTTCATATCTTTTATCATGCTATCCACAAAAAAGTCAGGGTCAATGCTTCGCGCGTCATCGCCTATTTTTTGCATCAATGCTCTAGGTTTGGTATTATCGTTGCCATCCCAATCACTTATTTCCATAGCAAAGTTTTTAATATACTTACTAAAGTTAGTTATTACTGTATTTTCTTTTTTGTAAATATAGAATTCTTTAATAAGTTTTGCTACTTCGCTTTTACCACTACCTGCTTTACCAGCAATTAAAAATATTTTCATAATATTCCTTTCCTAAATAAAAAAAGAATAATACCAAGGAGTGCAAAAAGCACGGTACCATCCTTTTATTTAACTTTATTTTGATAACGGTCCATACCGATTAGTCTGTTAAAAGTAGCATTAAAAGCCTTGTTTTGTTATTTTTCACCAATTAATAACTCTCTTAAAAAACAACATGCTTTTAAAATCTTTTGTCTTCGACTACGAAGTTAATATATCACATTTTAGTTTTCTGTACAAGTAACATTATCTAAAACAACGCCACCTTTATATTTCTTTCCTTGATGCATACTTTGATTAATACCTGCGATATTATAGAATTTAATTTTAATTTGCAGCCTATTAATTTCTTTACTATTAGATATTGCCGTTATATTACTTGAATTTACATCAATTCTCATCGTATCAGCATTATAATCTGGTACTTGTTTTTCCTCTGAGGAATCAATAGCTACAGTATATTCTTTTATATTAATTCCATCTACATTTTCAGATTTTACATATTCACTATTGCTCATATCCCAGCGCCAAGCAAAATCATATGTACATGTAACATTTTTATCTGAATTATTATCTAAAATTACATTAAGATTAACATCATAATTTACTAATTCTTGATTACTATTGGCCCCAAAATTATTTAAATTATCTATATCTATCGTGTCTATACCATCACTTTCAGTTGAAAGAGTATAATTATCACCAAGATATACAACATAATTACCTATATCTTCATCATCAAAATAACCATAGGATATAGAGATAACTATAGATACTAATATGGCCGCTACTATAATTAGAAATATAATTTTTTTATTAATAGATTTCATGCTTTAAATATATCAAAATTATAAATTAAAATCAACATTGTATGTTTCTAGCTTTCATTTTTTTCACTTTCTCTTTGATAATTTAAACTCATGCCTATTACAAAGAAATACGATATTAAATAAAACCAAATCATAAGAACACATATATTAGTCAAATTACCATAAAAGGCGGTATAATCGGCGATATTATTAATATAGTAGGAATACAAAAAGGTAATAATAATCCAAGATATCGTTGTAAATATAGCCCCATAGTTTGCATTTTGAGCTTTAACACTTCGATCCGGAGCTATTATATACATTATTTTTATTAAGAAAAAGAGAATTACCCAAATAAATGGACTTTGTAAATAAGTTATAATATTTATCAAAGTTTTAGTTACTCCTATAGCTAAATGACCATTTTTTACGATTTTGATCATAATATTACCAAATATAGGGAAAAGTAAAATAAATAATAGTAAGATGGTAAAAATAATTGACATCGATATAGCTTTAATTCTGCGCACAAAACCATTACCATTTTCAATGCCATATATCGCATTTGAAGTAACAATTATAGAATTCATGCCATTACTAGAAATATAATAGCAAGTTATTAATACTATGGCTAACTTTAATCCTGCTTTAGGAAGATTGCTTCCCCCTAAAATAAGAGATGCTATTGTTGGTGAAAAAGCCTTTTCCAAAAAATGAGTTATAACATCTGTTGATAGATTTAATATGGAAGCTCCATAGGAAATAAGGGTTATTGTAGGAATTATTGAAAGGACAAAGAAAAAAGCAAGTTGTCCCGGGAGTACGCCCATTTCCGGTCTGGTAATTATCTTTTTAACTCTTTTAAAAAACTGTTTAAATTCTTTATTAACTTTCTTTGCTTTCATTAGCTTCCTTTTGCTCTTTTAAAGCTTTTGTAGCTTCATTAAGGGCATCTTCAATCGTTTTTAAATCATTTACAATAATTGAATAACCAAATTCAGCGCCGTAGTCATATGGTAATTTTTTAAATTCTTTATTTAACTTATGAATATAATTGGTTATTTGTTTTTGCGAATAACCTACTAAATAGACAACAAATTCATTACCATCCGTTCTAATAATATCGGAATTATCAAGTTGAATTTTAATTAAAGCATTAGCAGCGGCTTGAATTTGTCTATCTCCTTCTTCATAACCTTGAACATCATTTATCTCTTGTAGATGGTTTAAATCAATAACAAGGATAGCCTGAGGATAAATAGTATTATTATTCCATTTATCAATATTTTCATTTAAATAATTACGATTCTTAAGCATTGTTAATTGATCAATGAATTTAAGCTTATCTTCTTTTTTAATTTTTTTAGCAATAGTTATTTTACGGGTTTTCTTGATAACTACGATAAAAATAACTGCTAAAACGATTAAAAGAATAAAGATATATCTTGCTAAGGAAGCAATTAAAGTTCCTGAAGAAATTACTTTTTCATGTTCATATAATCCATTATATAATTCTTTACTAGGATCCATTAAGCTAATATATTTATTAAATAGTTTATATGTTCCTCTTATTTCACTAAACTTAAATGTATAAGTAAGATTAATACTTGCTTTATATCTTTCAGAATAATCTTCAAGACCATGATTACGATAATAAGCAAATGTATTACTATCTAAAAAGATAATGACATCTTTACTATTTAATTTTTTTAAATCCTTATTAGTTTCATAAGTTTCAATAGTTATACCTTGAATATTTTTCAAATAATTATATAAAGTTGTATTTTTTTGAACATAGACTGTTTTACCAATAAGAGAATTGATTGAATTAATTACAAAGTCATTTTTATTATTAGCTACTACACTATAACTAACATTAATACCCGTGGTTGTTGGCGTGTAATCAGATGAAGCATCATAATAATCAAAGAAAAAATCAATCTTCTTATTACCAATAGCCTTATTTAATTTATTAATATCTTTGTATTCTTTATAGTCAATTTCAATATCAGCAAATTCGGCAAAGTTTTTCAAATATCTTGCCGTTATTCCCCCATAGTTTCCTGCTGCTGAGGCTTCATATGGCGAGTTATCGATATAACCATAGTTATATGTTACACTACGCATTTTATCTATTTCAGCTTCAGTTATACCCATTTTATCAACAATTTCATCAAAAAGATTAATATTGTATCTTGTTGGAATATTTTCTTCCCAATAATTAAAATATTTTCTTAAAATACTTGAAAAAGTATCTCCATTTACTAAAGACATTGTGTAGTAAACATTGATATCACTAAAATGGTATATAATATTATAATTATTTTCTAAAATTTCTGATAAATATGCATGAAGAGGTACCATAGCATACTTGGTATCTTTCATCGCTTCAAATAGTTTTGTATTATCTTCTTGAGGCTTTAAATTTACTTTAGTAGTATCAATAAAGTTTTTAACATATGCCAAGTCTTCATTTAAGATATTTATATCTTTACCACTTAAATCTTCAAAACTATGTAAAATTTCATTTTCACTACTTATTAAAACGTAATGATCCGTAAAAAAAACAACATCATCATCTGTTATGCTTTTTTTGGCACCTAAAGTTATACCTGCAGAAGACGTAGAAGTACTATATGCGACTAAATTTAATTTTAAAGAATATTTATTTTGGAAATCATTTAAGAAATCATAAAAGATTCCCTTAGCATTATCGCCTATGGCAGGCACATTGTTAATAACATTAACATTAAGTACTTGGCTTGTAGAAGATGTCGTATCAATCCATTTTTTTTCTTGTACCGTTAGACGATTAGGATTTTTAAAAAAGTATATTGCTCCTAAAGAACCAAGGGCAATTAAAAAAATTGCGATAAATGTTATTATAATTCCATTTCTTTTTTTCATTATTAATCCTTACTACTCAAAGTTTTATTATTTGTCCAAGATACATGATCAACATTTAAGTTTTTAGCACCAATTGCCTTGAAACGATATTCTTGATTTTCTGGTTTAGCAAGGGCTTCATCATATTCTTCTTGCGTAATTTCCGCATTTTCAAATTGTTTTTTTAAATTAGCTACATTATCTTTATAGTCAGGATTTTGGCTTTCAATAATTAAATTAAATTCATAATATTTTAAATATTTTTCTTCAAATAAGTCCAATGATTTAGAAGCAATTTCTTTAGCAGCATCAAGTTGAGCTGTATCATCAAAATCAATTTCAATATAAATTACTCTACTTTTATCATTTACAGTCATTGAAGCTTTTGTAACATTTTCACTATCAAGTAAGCTTTCTTTATATGAGTTTTGGAATTTTTTTGATATTTGATAATCATCAATATCCTTTAGTCTTGGGTCAGAACCAGAGGGTCTCATGAATGATATAGCTACGATTATAATAGCTATCAAACAAAGAAGTAAAACTCCTAATAATAGAACCAAAACCCGATTATTTTTCCATAATTTTTTCATTAACTTCGCTCCTTTGGCTATTTAATTATACTATATAATTTATATTAATTCAAATTCATGATTCAATCTATTAATATAAGTATATTAAATACTCCTTATTTTAATAATGACCTCATAATTATAATAAAAAAGCCGAAGTTTATCTCCAGCTTAATTAATTATTTTATATTCATAATGCTTTTGATTTTTTCTTCATCCCAAATCATGATATTTAAATCTAAAGCTTTTTGATATTTACTGCCAGGATCTCTACCCACGATTACAACATCAGTATTTTTAGATACAGAGCCTGAAGTACTTCCCCCATTTTGCTCAATAAACTCGGCGATTTCATCTCTAGATAATCCTTCGATAGCTCCGGTTAATACAAACTTCTTACCAGTTATAAGTTCGTTATTAGCACTACCAGTTCCTGATGAAATATACTTCATATTAAGGCCGAGCTCTTTAAGTTTAGCGATTAAATCTTTATTGTTTTTAAAAAATTCAGTTATATTATAGGCTAAAATATCTCCTATATCTTTGATAGCGGTTAATTCTTCTACATTTGCATACATAAGATTATCAATATTTTGATATTCTTTAGCAAGTAATTTAGCATTTTTAAGACCTATGCCCGGGATGCCAAGGCCAAAAAGCAATCTTTCTAAACTATTTTTCTTACTATTTTCAACACTTTGCAAGATATTATTAACACTTTTTTCGCCATAGCCTTCCATACCTTTTATCTCATCTTTATATTTATCTAAATGATAAAAATCCTCGAAAGTAGTTAAAAAGCCTTCATTATATAAATCTTCAACCATCTTTTCACCAAGGCCGTCAATGTTCATAGCATCACGTGAAGCAAAATGGATTAAACCATTGATATTACGGGCCGGACATTCTTCGTTAGGGCAAAAATAATCAATTAAGCCCTCTTTCTTGATAAGGGTAGCTCCACATATCGGACACTTATCAATCATCACTAGTTCAGTTTCACTGCCATCTCTTCTTTCATCTAAAGGTCTTATAACCTCGGGAATAACATCGCCAGCTTTATGGATTGCGACAATATCACCAATTCTTAAATCCAGTTCCCGAATATTTTCTTCATTATGAAGGGTTGCCCTTGATATCTTAGAACCCATGACAATAACCGGTTCAAGCACCGCATTAGGAGTAATTTGCCCCGTTCTTCCTACTGTAAAGATAATATCTTTAAGTTTCGTATAAACTTCCTCAGCAGGAAATTTATATGCTACAGCCCATTTAGGATACTTAGCTGTAAAGCCAAGCTTTTGTTGATATTCAAGTTCATTTACTTTGATAACAACGCCATCAATATCATAGGGAAGATCTGGTCTTTTAGTTCCTAAGCTCTCAATATAAGCAATTATTTCTTCTTTCGATTTAACAAGCTTATTTAAAGGAGATACTTTAAAACCTAAAGAGCGCATAAACTCTAAAGCCTCGTAATGGGTCTTTAAATCATAATCTTCCGGATCTGGTAAGTGATAAATAAAGGCATCAAGGCCCCTTTGTGCTGCCACTTTAGGGTCTAATTGTCTTACTGATCCTGCCGCAGCATTACGGCAATTTTGTAAAAGAGGTTCACCATTTTTCTTTCTAATTTCATTTAGCTTTTCTAAAGACTTTTTAGGCATTATAATTTCCCCACGAACCTCAATGTCAATTGCTTTTTTTAGTCTTAAAGGAATACTTTTGATTGTCTTAACATTATGGGTAATATCTTCACCTGTCACACCATCTCCCCGAGTGGCTGCACTTTTTAAAACGCCATTTTTGTATACTAAAGATACACCTAGGCCATCGAATTTTTGCTCACATACATAGCTTGGAGCTAAATGAGTTTCTTCAATTTTGGTAACAAAATCCTCAATTTCTTCTTCATTAAAAACGTCGGGCAAAGAAAGCATAGGCTTTTCATGACGAATCTTGGCAAATTTATCAATCGCCATACCACCGACATGATTGGTTGGTGAATGTTCAGATTTAAGTTCTGGATATTTTTCTTCAATATCAATTAATTCTCTTAAATATTTATCATATTCTTGATCAGTAATCGTGGGATTATCTAAAACATAATAAGCATAGTTAGCATCCTCTAAAATTTTAGTAAGTTCTTCAACTCTTTCTTTCATATTAGCTCCAAAGATTGTTAGGATATTCGCCTTTTTGAACAAATTCTAGTATCTTACTCTTAAGTTCTGGTAAATCTTCTTTATAAGTAACACCAAGCCATGTTGAATCCGTAGTTTCCACCTTTACTTTAAAGATATTTTCTTTAATACCTTTTTGCAATATACCAGTAAGAAGGATTTCCTCGGTAAGTCCTACATCACCATGAATAAATTCATCAAATTCTTTTTCAAGATAGTCAAAGAAGCTATATTTAAAACCAAACAAGTTAACAGAAACCGGTTGATTTTCTTCAATAGTAAATGTTTTAGCTCCGTCAAGACTACGAGCAACATACTTACCATCCTCGTAAGTTATCTCGCTTTCAATATTATTTACCATATAACCATTTTCGCTTATTGATATACCTCTTTTTACTTTACCATTTTTGGAAGCGGTTACGATAAAAGGATAATTAACACTAATATGCTCTCTATCATCATGATTATTTTTTAGATAATCAGCAATACATTTAATACCATTAGCCCCATAAAAATCATCAGCATTTATAACCGCAAAAGGACCATCAATCTTATCTTTTGCACAAAGTAATGCATGACCAGTGCCCAGCATCTTTACTCTATCTTCAGGAATTTTAACATCGCTTGGCAGCTCTGTAAGTTCTTGAAAAGCAAATGCTACTTCAATTTTATCCTTGAATTTAGATACAATATGCTCTTCAAAATAGTCTAAGTGTTCTTTACGAATGATAAATACTACTTTATTAAAGCCCGCTTTAATTGCATCATAAATCGAATAATCGGCAATTATTTCTCCACTTGGGCCTACGGGTTCAATTTGCTTTAAACCGCCAAATCTACTGCCCATTCCGGCAGCCATAATAACTAAAGTTAAACTCATTTTATTCACCTATACTTTCTTTATTCCTTTATAATTTTTCAGTAATTTCTTAGTCCCAATTTTAAAGCTAAAGGCAATTGTTACAAACCTGTCATCAACATCCGTAACAACACCTTTGCCAAAAGTAATATGATTTACTAAATCACCCTTATGATATTCTTCAGAAGATGTTCCCTCCTCATCATAAAGTAACTGCTTGTTAACTTTCTTAACATCTTCTTTTTGATCAATATCGATTATTTCTTTTCTGATTTCACTTATAAATCTACTTGGGGGATTCATAGTTGTCTTACCATAAAGCATCCTTCTCTCAGCATTTAATAGATAAAGCCTTTCTTTGGCTCTAGTAATAGCCACATACATAAGTCTTCGTTCTTCTTCAAGCTCAGCTTCTTCATAGAGACTATTAGCATGAGGCAAAATGCTTTCCTCAAGGCCAATGATAAATACAACTTTAAACTCTAGCCCCTTAGCACTATGAATAGTCATAAGGGTTACAGCATCCCCATCTTTAGTATACTCTGAAGCATCTGCTACTAAACTGATTTCATCTAAGAAATCGTTGATATTAACGGAACCAGTAACCTTTTCAAAATTCTCAGTAACGGATTTAAATTCCATTAAGTTTTCTAGTCTTAATGAACTTTCTAAAGTATTTTCTTTTTCTAGTAACTCTTTAATCTTCGTTTTTTCTAAGATAGTATCAATAAGTTCTGTTAAAGACTCGTTCTTACTATCATTTTCAAGTTCTAAAATCAAATCTTTAAATTCTTTTTCTTTACCTGATTCAATGGCCTCGAACATTGATATATTTTCAATATCTGCGACTTTGGCAATATTTTCAATTGTCTTATCACCAATTTTTCTTTTAGGCTCATTTATTACTCTAAGAAGGGATACATCATCGTCATGATTAGCTATTAATTTTAAATAAGCGATTAAATCTTTAATCTCTTTTCTTTTATAGAAATAGTAGCTACCAAATACTTTATAAGGAATATTTTCTTTGACCATTTTATCTTCCATCGCTCTTGATTGAGCATTGGTTCGATAGAAAACAGCCATATCTTTTCTTTGATAACCTTCGTTTAAAAGATTTTTTATTTCATCTACTACCCTTGTAGTTTCCATATCATCATTATAGGCTCTAATATATTTGATATTAACGCCTTTACCTAAATCACTATATAAATCTAAATCTTTTCTTTGACGATTATTTTTTATAACATCATTAGCAGCATCTAGTATAACTTGCGTACTACGATAATTTTTAGGTAAAGTTACTGTTTTGCAATCAGGATAGTCCTTTTCAAAATTCAAAATATTTTGGAAATTAGCACCCCGGAAAGCATAAATAGATTGCGATGGATCTCCAACAACAAACAAATTACGATATTTGCTAGCCAGTAGCTTAACAAGTTTATATTGTACTTCATTCGTATCTTGATACTCATCAATTAAAATATATTTATAATGTTCTTGATATCTTTCTAATATCTCAGGATTATTTTTAAAAAGTTCTACGGGTTTTTTTAATAAATCATCAAAGTCAACCGTATTATTTCTTTTTAATATCTTTTCATACTCATAATATACGTTGGCCGCCATTTGTTCAGGTTCTGTTAAAAAGAAACGATTTATCTCCGATTCTGATAACATATTATTTTTAATAAAAGATATTTTATTTCGGATAAAAGCAGGGCTATATTCTTTTGGGTCTAATCCTTTATCTTTTAGAATTTTTTTAATAATCGAGTTAACATCTTCAGTATCAATTATCGTAAAATTACGAGTCATGCCTAAAGCCTCTAAGTTTTCTTTTATGACTCTTAAACCAAAAGAGTGAAAAGTTCCCACGAAAGCATAATGAGTTCCTATTAAATTTTCTACTCTTTGTCTCATCTCGGTAGCAGCTTTATTCGTAAAAGTTATGGCTAAAATATTACTGGATTTAACCCCTCCGGCAATTAAATTAGCAATTCTTGTCGTAAGTACTTTAGTCTTACCGGAACCTGCGCCGGCAATTACTAAACAAGGCCCTTCTTCGTGCGTCGCGGCCTCATATTGTTCTTTATTTAAGCTATCTAAAAAATTCATGTTACCTCCAGCATTTTAGTTACCTTTATTATACCAAATATACTTTATAAGCAAAAGATTATTGACAAGTCCTAAAGTAAAAAAACTCAAATAAAAAAGCAATTATAAAAAGCTATAATCGCATATCATATCATTTTTTTCTTTTATTAAATCTTCTTTAGTTTTTTCTATTAATTTATCTTTATTCTCTTTTGTTATTCTTTCATAATTAGTATTACTTATTGTATTTAAATCAATATTAATATAATAAGAGTATTTAGTCTTACCTAAAGTATTTCCTGATGCGCTAACGCCGGCATAATTATTAAATAAATTAATATCTTTAACTATTTGGTTTACATCATCAGGAATATATGTTTGGCTCTTACTATAATAATATATCTTTCCTTCTTTAAAATAATATTTTTCTACTATGGTATTATTTGTATTTTCTTTTTTACAGTTCAAAATCCCATATCCTTTAACATTATCATTAATATATTCATTTAATTTTTCAATATTATCTGAGTCTAATTTTGCCATGGCCCCATTAATATTTATATAATCTTCTTTAACAAGGATATTTAAATTATTTTTATTATCCTCCGACTTTAATAACATAGTATAGTAAAATTGATCATCTTCTTGTAAAGTTTCATATGTATCTGTTAGCATATCAGCATCTTTAATTAAACTTAGAATATTTTCTAGTTCACTTTTTTCAGTAACCATTATCGCGGCTTTAAAGACGCCACTTGTTTCAAACGGACTATGGATAATAATATCTATTTGCTTTATGGTTGCTAATTTTTCTGTATATGTTTTATCTTTCGCCTTTTTTGGTAGTGGATTAGCAAATAAAACAAAAATTAAAATAATAACTAATATAATAATAAAAGTAATAATTAAATTTTTAAAACGCTTGTTCATAAGTAAAATTATAGCATATTTTAAATTATTATCACATAAAAAAACCTCTTATTTAGAGGTTTTAAACTAACAAACACAATCTACGTAACAATCATTTAAACATCTTATTGCACATAGACAACCGCAATCCATTGTGAAGAATGAGTTAGTAGCAACATATGGATTTAATGAAGATGTATCAGTATTCTCTTCTAAGACTCTAAATGTACAACAATTGCCTTCGATTTTCTCAACTCTAAATACTGTTGAACAAGTAGTGCCTGATGCTTCTCCATCACAATTTACTTGAGAATCTTTAGTAGTTGGCATACTCCATGGAACACCATTTCCACCACAAGTATAAAGCATTACAGGTCTTGTGTTACAAATTAGACAGCTAGGTCCACCACCAAGCATTGGTCTATCACATGAATCTAAGCAATTATCAGGACAAGCATTTTCTTGAAGCACTAGAATAACTGATAAAATTTCATTAATGCAGTTTCCGGATCCGTTCGTGTTATTGTTCATTTAATTCACCCTTTCTTTGTGCTTTCATTATAATTTATGATACTTAAATCTAAATGTGCTACAATTTTTTAGGATTATGTAGTATAATGATTTTAGGTGATAAAAAATGGAATGGGAGCAAATAATTACTTATGTAATAATTGCTGTAGCCTTATTAATAATTACGCTTGTTGTTGTTAAACTTAATAGGAAAGACTTTAATATTGAAGCTAATAAGTTAGTTACCTACTTGGGTGGTAAAGATAATATTATAAATGCTGAATGTAATATGAGCAGGTTTAAAGTAATTTTAAAAGATGTTTCAATAGTAGATAAAGAAGGTATTCAAAAATTGGGTGCCAAAGGAATTGTCGAAATTGATAATCAGCTCAAAATAATATTTGGTAAAGATGCCGTAATGCTTAAAAAGTACATTAGTCAAATTATCTAATGTACTTTTTTTATTTAGAAAAGTAGACTATGTTATAATTAGCTAAAAGGAGGAAATATGGCAGTAATAAAATGTTCAAATTGTGGAAAATATATTTCAACCAATGCTGAAAAATGTATCCATTGTGGAGCTGATAATGAAAGATTTGGAGAAGCTAAAGTAGTAACTATTGAACGTGAAAAAACGAATAACATTTTAAATGGCTTTCGTATTACAGCAATTATTATGGCAGGTTTACAAATTATAGGTTATATCATAATCGGTTTAGCTTTTTCACTAGAATTTGGTGCTACAACAGGTCTTTTCTTTGTGGGAAGCTCTATCACAATATTTTTCACATATTTTTTGATAGCTCTTATGAAAGCTTTATCAGCAATTATTAATGAACTAAATCAAATAAATTCTCATTTATCTAATAATTCTAAAATTGATAAATAATCGCAAAAAATACATTAGTCAAATTATCTAATGTATTTTTTATTTAGTTTTAAGTAGTTTACTTTGTTCGTTTTCAAATTATTTAAAGCTTTTTCTCGGTTTAGGCATTTTTATCGTTTTGGCGGCTCCGACAAAATGATAATTAATGGTGTTATTGCATAGTTTGCAAGCATTCATCGCTTTCTATTTTTATATTCTCTCTTTTTAATTTAGCCTCTGCTTTTACGATTTTGGCAGCTCCGACAAAATCGTAATTTATACCATTTTTACTGACCTTCTTTTTTTAAAGGTAATTTTATTGTGCTTTTTTATTTAAATTAAACTAATTTGCCAATTGCTAACATTAAAGCAAGACGTCCATATTCATAAGTAAGGGAGCCTTGTTGATAAGCAATATATGGTTCTCTTACCGGGCCATCGCAAGATAGTTCAATTGAAGATCCTTGCGTAAATGAGCCTGAGGCCATGACAATTTTATCATCATATCCTGGCATATCCGTTGGCATAACAGTAGCATTTGAATCAATAGCACTAGCCTTTTGAATTCCTCTTACATAAGAAAGAAGATCATCTTCATTGCCAAACTTGATAGTTTGCACAATATCAGCTCTTACTTCATCATACTTAGGATCAACATCATAGCCAAGCTTTTCTAATACTTTGCTTGTAAGAATTGCTATTTTAATGCTTGATGCTACAGCATTTGGCGCCATATAAAGCCCCATTAAAACTTCACGATTAAAGTGCCCTGATGGTCCTACCTCTTTACCTTGGCCAGGAACATTTAATCTTTCCGCTGCCAAAGTGACTAAATCACTTCGCCCAGCGATGTATCCACCATTTGGCGCAATACCTCCACCCAAATTTTTTATAAGTGAGCCGGCCATTAAATCTGCTCCTACCTCTGTAGGAGTCATATTTTCAACAAATTCCGTATAGCAATTATCGACCATAATAATAACATCTTGATCTATTTTTTTGATAAATTCACATACTTCTTTTATTTTATCAATAGGTATACTCTTACGATCAGAGTAACCTCTGCTTCTTTGAATATAAACCATTTTTATCTTTTTAGCTTCTAAAGCCTCTTTTATAGCACTATAATCAAAATCATTATCAGCAAGCTCAATTTGTTCATAATTAACTCCAAAGCTAGCAAGAGAGCTTCCATTTTCTTTAATACCTATTACTTCATGAATCGTATCATAAGGAAGGCCCGTGATACAAAGCATAGTATCCCCAGGTCTTAAAACGCCAAATAAACTTATAGTTAAAGCATGAGTTCCTGATATAATTTGAGATCTTACTAAAGCATCTTCAGCTCCTAAAACTTTAGCAAATACTCTTTCAATTTTATCTCTACCAGTATCATTATAACCGTAGCCTGTCGTGCCTTGTAAATCTGATTCCATAACATTTTCGCTTTGCATAGCAGCTAAAACTTTAGCACTATTTACAAAGGATAGATTTTCCACTTTATTAAAAATATCTTTTAATTCTAATTCTTCTTTGATAACAAGTTCAAATGCCTTTTTATTAATATCAATTTTATCCATTTATATTACCTTCTTTCATATGAATTATATCGCCACTTATATAGTTATCATTATTCACAATCATTTCAATTATTTTAAGACAAACTTCATCTTTAGTTAATAGTCTTGGTTGTTCATTTTTCTCAAGTTCTCTTTTTATGTAATTAGGATCACAGACGCGAACATTTTCGGTATCAATCCATCCGGGAGCTAAAGCACAGACTTTAATATTTTTAAGGTTCCTAGCAAAGTTTTTAGTTAAACATTCCACGGCACTTTTCGAAGCTGCATAGTCCATATTATATTCGTTATAACTTTCGCTTGCATCTAAAGATGACATGTTAATAATAGTCCCCTTTTCATTGTAAAGAGCAAAATATTTACATAGCAAAAAGGTTCCAAGGACATTAGTCTTTAAAACATCCATGAAACTATCAGCATCTTTTTCTAAGAAAAATTCATCTTTTGATAAGGCGGCTAAATTAATAAGGACATCTATACCATTATATTTCTTTTTTAAATATTCAAATAATTTCTTAACATCTTTTTCACTAGTAATATCACATTTTACTAAGTCAATGTTACTTGATACTTTACTTTTATGATAAGTACCTACAACAGTAGCATTATTATATTTTAAAATATTTATTAAATTATTTCCTAAATCAGATGACGCTCCGGTTACTAATATAACTAAATTACTAAAATCCATTTTACTTTCCTACCTGTTTTTATTGTATCAAAATGGTATTTTAAAGTCTATTAAATCTTATTTATATCTACGATATCATCAATTCTAATCTTGTTTCCCCGCATTGTTAAAAGTTCATCTTTAGTTCTGCCAATTATTGTTTCTTCGATAATATCATCTTTAAATTTTATTCTTACTCTACTTTTGTAAACATAGCTACTATCAGAAAAAATATCATTTATTTTGGAAATAATATTACGCGGTTTTTCATTTTCAATAGTATTACTACTTCCATAAAATCTTTCTTGGGAATTATTTAATTTTTCTTTAATTTCAAAAGCAGTTACTTTTGGTAAGTTATTCATTATTATCACCTATTAAAGTATATGTAAAACTAAAGAATATTGTCACTTATAATTATCTTTCTTAATAAAAATAACATACTAATAATATGACTAGATTAAAGGACAATAAAATCTATTTATATATATTCATATTTTTTATTATAAGTGTTGTTAACTTATATAATGCAAAATACTTAAATGAGCTATATAAATATTATTATATAAAACAAACTATATGGTATATCGCCGGTTTTATAACTATGATATTTTTTAGCAAAAGAAATCTTAATTACATATTTAAATATGCCCCTTTTTTTTATTATGTCTTAAATATTTTGCTTTTATATCTTTTACTATTTGGTAATTCAATTAATAATATAAAAGCTTGGATTAGTATAGGCCCTATTAACTTTCAACCTAGTGAATTTATGAAACTAGCCCTAACACTTATGCTAATCAATGTTTTATGTAGTAAAGATAAAAAGTTTATTAAATTTATTAAGATGTTTATATATACTCTTATTCCCTCGATATTAGTATTTTTAGAGCCTGATACCGGAGCCATTATTTTTTATGTCTTAATATTTGTTATTATGTTATTTTTTCTTAAGCTAAAATGGTATTATTACCTTTTATTTTTAATTTTAGGAATTTCTTTAATAAGTTGCTTTATCTATTTATTTATCTTTAATCAAGATTTACTAATTAAACTCATCGGTACATCTTTTTTCTACCGCGTTGATAGATTTATTAATTTTAGAACTAATAATTATCAACTAGATTTAGCTTTAATATCGATCTTTTCAGCACCACTTATAAGAAACGGCTTTAATGATATGGCCTTATATATCCCCGAGGGAGCTACCGATTTTATCTTTGCTTTTTCGATAGGAAACTTTGGTTTTATTTTAGCAATTATAATTATTATTTTATATGCTTTATTTATTATAGCTATTAACAAAATTATTAAAAAAAATCACAACAAAAAAGCCCACTATTTAATAGTCAGCTTTAATTTAATGTTCGGCGTGCAAGTACTCATTAATATTCTTATGAATGTGGGACTTGTTCCTATCATTGGCATTACTCTTCCCTTTCTTTCTTATGGTGGAAGTAGTATGCTCTTTTATTTTCTATATCTTGGTCTAATACTATCTTTAATTACCACATCGGATAATAATAAGAGTATGAATAGTTTCCATATGGATAGGCAGGATTAAATCCTTGTGGATATCCTTGATATTGTGGTGCTACATTATAAATTGGTCTAGGTCTTGTTAAACCTACCGCAGCACCTCCGGCAAGGCCTCCTAAAAGAAATGGAACAATGAAGCGATTATCCCCATAATTATTCATAGGATATCTATATCTATTATTATAATAGTTCATATATCTCAACCTTTCATTTTAAGATATGAAATATTAATAATACCGCTTAATTTAATAGCCTACTTAAGTGTTCCTAAGAAATAATTCTTTTTACCCTTTTTAATAAGTAGAACTTTGTCTTCAATTAAATCTTCTTTCTTAATAACTCTTTCTAAGTTAGTTTCTTTAACACCATTAATACTTATAGCATTACCAGAGACCATTTCTCTAGCTTCCCTTTTGGAAGAACATATCTTAGCATTTACTAAAGTATCAACAATATTTAAGTCAAGTTCTATAGTAAAATGAGGCACATCTTTAAACTGAGTTGTTAAGAAATCAGCACTTAGATTAAGAACATCGCCTGAGAATAAACTTTCCGCTTGTTTTACAGCCTTTTCATATTCTTCAGCTCCATGTAAGTCCGTGATTATTTCTTTAGCTAAAGCTTTTTGCGCAATTCTTTTTTCCGGGCAGGCCAAATGTTCTTTTTCAATATTTTCTATTTCCTCAGGAGTTAAAAAAGTAAGCATCTTTAAATAAGAAATAATCATTGAATCTTCAAGATTAATAAAATATTGATATAATTCAAAACTAGAAGTTTTATTTTTATCAAGCCATAAAGCATTACCTTCGGTCTTACCAAATTTCTTGCCATTTGAATCAGTTACTAAAGGCATAACCATACCATAAGCTTCTTTATCAAGTTTCTTACGAATAAGTTCAATACCAGAAGTAATATTACCCCATTGATCGGAACCGGCGACTTGTAAAGTACAACCATAATTTTCATATAAGTGTAAGAAGTCTAAGGCTTGTAAAATCATATAAGAAAATTCCGCATAAGTAATACCAGTTTCAAGTCTAGATTTTACTTTATCTTTAGCAAGCATATAATTGACATTAAAGTATTTACCATAATCTCTTAAGAAATCCAGAATATTGATATCTTTAGTCCAATCATAATTATTTACTACTTCAAAGCCAAATATTTCTTTAGCTTGTTTAGTAAGGCCTTCGATATTATGAGCTACCTCTTCATAAGTAATCATTGGTCTTTCACTATCAGGTTTAGGATCCCCAATAAGACCAGTGGCTCCCCCGATTAATAAAATAGGTCTATGACCATGTTTAGCTAATCTTTTGCTAATTAAAAATGATGAATAATGGCCTATATGCATTGAATCAGCAGTAGGATCAGTTCCTATATAAAAAGTAAGACCTCCATTATTTAACTTATCAATTAAATCAGGACTACTGATATCTTGAATAAGTCCTCGCCATTTTAATTCTTCATAAAGTGTCATATAAATGCTCCTTTCCAAAGAAAAATCTCATAACATATAAGGACGAGATATTCTCGCGGTACCACCTTACTTTATGAGATTTCATACACTTAATTGTTAACGCCAACTACGATTTGAAATGAGAAGTTGTAAATTTCTCTTAACTTCAATTGTTATCATTATAATTAATATTTATTTAAAATGCAAGTATAAAAAAAGCAAGATTTTTGCCTTGCCTCTTAATTACGTAAAATATATTACTATGCTCTTGAAGAATATTTACCATCTTTAGTAGAGATAATAATTTTTTCACCTTGATTTATGAACATAGGTACTTTAACTACATATCCAGTTTCAATTGTTGCATCTTTTTGCGCATTATTTGTTGTATTTCCTTTTACAGCAGGTTCAGTAGCTACAACTTCATATTCAACTTTTTCAGGTAATGTTACTCCTAAAATTTCACCATTATAGAAATCAATTTGAATATCTAGTCCCTCTTTAATAAATGGTTTTTCATCTTTAAGTTTATCACCACTTACTTCGATTTGTTCATAAGTTTCATTATTCATAAATGTATAAGTATCTCCTGAAGCATATAAGAATTGAACATTTACTTTATCTACATGAGCTTTAGTAATTTTGATATTAGTATTAAAAGTATTTTCAGTAGTAGAACCCGTTCTTAGATTTTTTAATTTAATTCTAACAAAAGCAGGACCCTTACCTGGTTTTACATGTTGAAATTCTTGGATAACGTATAAGTTACCATCCATTTCAATAGTCATTCCATTTTTAATATCATTAATATTAATTTGCATAATATGTTAAGCCTCCTATTTCTTTTCTTTTGCTATTGTATGTTTACGACAATTTGAACAATATCTCTTAAGTTCCATTTTTTCTGGATGATTTTTTTTATTTTTGTTTATAGGGCGAAGCTCTTTACCACACTCACTACATCTAGTTGTAACATATTGTCTATTCTCATTTTTAGCCATAATTAAACTGCCTCCTTTTTTGGTCGCTCTTATTATATCAATTAATTACAACTTTAGCAAATATATTCCTATATTTTTACGCAATATAACTTTTTATTTGCCAATAAATTAAGCAAGAGTATCTAAATAAGCTGTTATTTCTCTACTTATTTTGGCAGGCATATAGTATATATAGTCACTACTAGCTCCGGCAAAAGAGATATTGGGAGACAATATAAGAAAGCTATACTTCGGATTATCATAAGGATAGTAAGAACCTATAGTTAAAGTAATAGTTTCTGTATCAATTACGCCATCATTATCAGAATCTAAAAAAGATTCACTTGTTCCTGTTTTTCCTGCACCATTAAACTTGGAATCCATATATCCCCAACCGGTTCCTCCAGATTCCATTACAGCTTTAAATCCCCTTTTTATAAGCTCTATGTCATTATTATCTATATCAACTTTTTCTTTTACTTCATATTTGTTTTGCCATATTATTTTATCATTGGCATTTTTTATGTATGAAACTAAACTGGGAGCTTTTCTATTTCCAGCCATAGCAATCGTATTAATGTAAGTCATAATCTGCATAGGTGTGTATGTATCATATTGGCCTATCGCTAGGTTTAAAAGTAAATCACCACTTATTTTTTGGCCTTTTTGCCCTTGAGCCTCTCCAGGTAGATCGATGCCGGTTTTAATTCCTAAGCCATATGAAGATAACATTTTACGATAAATATCAAATTCTTTTTCCGTTACATCTAAAAACATACCAGGTATATATTCATTACCGGTTAAATGTAAAGCAATAAGAAACTGATAATAGTTTGAACTATATTTTAACGCTGTTATAGCATTAATATATCCTAGAGATTTAAACGAGCATTTCGCAGGTTGATAAGCCAGTTTAATACATCCGTCAAGTATATATTCATCGGGATTAATGAGTCCATATTTATAACCTACAGAAATTGTGGCTCCTTTTACAACCGATCCAACTGTATAAGAAGAAGTTATTGTCGATACATTAATATCATTAAACATACCATCTTTTAGATATCTTTTACCTATTAAAGCAATTATCTCAGAAGTATTAGGATTTGTTAAAATCAAATAAGTATCATTTAAATAATTAGTGTTGGGCATTAATTTAGCAAGAGCTATATTACTTTCCACAATGTTTTCTAACTCTTTTTGAATATTAATATCTATTGATAAATATAAATCATTGCCTTTTACCATCGGAGATATCTCGGTTAGGGAATAATCTTCATTAACTAGATATTTAGCCTTTGTACCTTTTAAATAGTCTTCATAATAGGCCTCTAAAAAGGAGTTTCCAACCTCATCATCTAAATTATAACCTTTATCTAAATATTTGTCTTTTTCTTCAAAAGTTATTTTACCAACAGTTCCAAAAACATCTTTTAAAACATTACCATAAGGATAGTATCTTTTATATCCAGTTTCAACACTAATGCCAGGAATATCCTCCCTAATTATTTCATCAACAAGTTTATTGTCAGCCTCTTTAACAATTATCTTGCTTTCATAAGGAAACCCTTTTGACATAGTGCTATATATTTTAGCCAAACTTTTTTCTTCGGCTGATAAAGTATCTTTTAAAGCTAATATTTTTTCATTAATAACATCTTCCTTTTGGATTTTTCTTTCATCAATTAATCTTCTTTCTTCATCAGTTAATAATTCATCTGTATCATAGTAATCATTATAATATATAATAATATCATTATCAGATGCATTGTCATCAAAAATATATTTACTAATTTTTTCTGCTGAATTTTTTATATCAATTCCTTTTTGATATTTAAAAACGATATTTTTTATAGCTATATTATCTACTAGAACGTTACCATTGCGATCAAGTATTCTTCCTCGCACAGGATTACCTAATTCAACTATTTTATTAGTTTTAAGGAGTAATTTTTGTTCATAAATATTATGCCTATTTATATAAATTATAATCATATAACTTAAAAGGCTTATAAATATTCCTAAAACAACTATTTTATAGATATTACTAAACTTATTCATCATTATTAGTATTATTTAATTAAGTTAATTCATACACTTTAATGGGTGATAAAATGTTTAATATGGTTGATAAATTTATGCAAAATTTAACTGCGGAACAAGTAGATAATTTTGCTAAAAGTAAAAATGTAATTTTAAGTAACGAAGAATTAAGTTTCACATATACTTTCGTCAAAAAAAATTACAAAGAAATTCTTAAAAATCCTTCTTTATTTGACATAGATAGATACCAAAATAAATATTCTGCAGAAAATTTTAAGAAAATAAAAAAGGTATATATAGAATACCTTTCCAAATATAAATCTTTATTTTAAAACATCTTCTTTTAGGTGTTCATTAAACTTCTTCTCTAATATAGCTTTAATTTCATAATAATAAGGAGCATGGTCTTCAATATAAGGTGTTTCTAATATTTTAGGAACATCTTTTAATCTGGAATTATAAGCTACATTTATTAATGTATCAAATCCTATAGTACCATAACCTATATTCGCATGACGATCTTTATGAGAGCCTAAGGGATTTAAACTATCATTTAAATGAAGACATTTTATTTTATCTAAACCTATTTCTTTATCAAAATCATCTAAATATTTATCAAATAAAGAAATATCTACTCCTGAATCGTTTAAATGGCATGTATCAAGACAAACACCAACTTTATTTTTATATATCACGCCATTTAATATTTGCTTTATCTCTGTTAAGTTTATACCATATTCAGTACCTTTACCAGCCATTGTTTCTAACAAAATCATAACTTTAGTATCATTATCAACAACTTCATTTAAGCCATCACAAATATTTTGTAAAGCTTTTTCTCTCGTTTCAAGAACACAACTTCCCGGATGTAAAACTAAATAAGAAACTCCTAAAAGCTCACATCTTTTTAACTCTTCTTTTAGAAAATTAACACTAAATTCCCAAGCTTCAATTTTAGCTTTATTCGCTAAATTTATAATATAAGGAGCATGGCAAATGACATTTTTCATTTCAATATTATTACTATCAATTAATTCATGGGCTTTTTTTACATCGTCTAAATCAATAGCTTTTCGAATAGAGTTTTGTGGTGCACCAGTGTAAAACATAAAAGCATTAGCCCCATAACTTAAAGTTTGTTTTACACAACCATACATCCCATCTTTTCCATAATTAACATGTGATCCTATTATCATAATTATATCCTTACTACAAGTAAATTTTATCATAAAAAAAGTAATATTGCTATTACTTTGCTACGTGACAGCCACCAGAACTTGTACAAACTATGCCGTCACTATATTTAGTTTTAAAATTGGCCTCACTTGATTCACCACAAAATGCTGAAGCAGTTGAGCCATTTTTTGCTTGTTCATAATCATATGCATCTGGAGACATACCATCAAATACATACATTCCATTGGATAGCCAAAACGTATATTTATACTTCTTGGTACTAGAGTCATAAGCAACCAATACTGAGCCCGTATAATCGTTTAAATAACCTTTTTCAAAATATTGATGATCATTTAAGTATTCCAATGAAAAACACACTGTACTTGTGGATTCTATGACATTTGGTGCTTTCATTTGTTCTAGTTGAAAAGCATCTTTAGCAGCTTCTACTAACTGAAGTCCTTCTTCACCTAAGGCACCTTTTCTGGTTCTAGTCATCATTGGTCCTACGGCTGTTACAGACATCGCCATAATCATAGCAATAATTGCTCTTACGGTCAAAAATTCAACTAATGTAAACCCCCTATTATTATTCTTCACTAAAGTCACCTCTATTATTGATACTAGCACAAAGCACTATTTTTTTCAACGCAAAATCCTTAGTAGCCATCATGTGAAAACAATAATCTGCTATTGGTATAATTGTTCCAATAA
>CANQFJ010000011.1 GCA_947598485.1 uncultured Bacilli bacterium
ATTCAATGTACAACATTCAAAAAATGAGCAAGCCCTTTATTTATCTAGGCTTGCTCATTTTAACTGTCAAAGTCAAGATACTATAATCGTTAAAAAAATACAATAAAAATGCAAAGTTGAAGTAGATTAAAAGAGTATATTATGATAGAATTAAAATATAGGGTGGATAGATAAATGACTAGATCAATGTTTCTTTTATTTGCTTTTGGTTATTATTTCCTTACAGTAATTGTTATTGTAATTGTTTTAGTTATAATTAATAACCATAATAAAAAGAAATATATTGACCAAATAAATGAACTAGAAAGAGAAAAAAACTTGATTATCTCAGCTCAAATTTTAAGTGAATTAAATAAAGTCGAAGCTTTAGCTTCCAATGAAGATTTAAAAGAAAGATACGAAGAGTGGAAGAAAAGATTTGAAGAGATTAAAGATAAAGATATCCCTAAGATAACGGATGCTATAAATGATGTTCAACTTAATTATGATAATAAGGACTATAAAGAATTAAAACTATCTTTGGTTAAAGCCGAAATGGATTTAAATTATCTTAAAGCTAAAGCCGATACTCTTTTAGGAGAAATAAAAGAAATCACTTTAAGTGAAGAAAAAAATCGGGAAAAAATAACTAAGTTAAAGGCTGAATATAGGGCAATTGCTAGTACATACAATGAGAATCCCAAAGAGTTTGAAAGAATAAAGGTTCCTATTGAACTGCAATTTGAGAATGTTGATAAACTATTTGTTTCTTTTGAAGCGGCGATGGAAAGAAATGCTTATACTGAAGTCGGTAAAATTGTTAAAGCTATCGACGATATTATTTCAAATCTTAAAGTAGTTATTGATGAAACAAAGTATATCTGTCAATATGGGGATTTACTAATACCTAAAAAAATTGAAGAAATTCAAAAGATTGCTAAAAAAATGGTTAATGATGGATATAATCTTGATTATTTAAATATTGATTATAATATTGAAGAAACGCAAAAGAAAATTCAAGATATTTTTCAAAGACTCAATGTTTTAGATGTTGAAGACTCTGTTTTTGAGCTTAAAACAATGCTTGATTATTTTGATTCTTTATATAATGATTTTGAAAAAGAGAAAGTTGCTAGAACTATCTTTGATGACTACTCAAGAAGTATTTTAATAAAATCAACGAAATTAGAAAAAATTAATAATGAACTATATAAAAAAATAGGCGATTTAAAATATAGTTATGACTTATCCGATGATGAACTTGCAATTATTACTGACATTAAATCTTCTTTAATTGAAATAAAAGCAGATTATGATACAACAATTGAAGCTTTTAGGAGTAAGAAAGTAGCTTATTCCAAGTTAAGCTCGCAAATGGAAGTATTAAATAATAAACTTCTTAGTACTGAAGAAAAATTAAATGTAACTCTTCGTAATTTAAGTTCTCTTAAAGATGATGAAAATAGAGCAAAAGAGCAACTTGATGATATTAAAGCTATATTACGAGATGCTAAAGAAAAGTCTAAATCCTATAAATTACCAATTGTACCTAGAAACTATTATGTAGAGCTTTCTGAGGCCGTTGAAGCCATTAATGCTATGATTGTAGAGCTTGACAAAAGACCAATTTCGATTAAAATATTAAACACAAGAGTTGATACAGCCCGTGATTTAGTATTGAAAGTTTATAATACAATTAATGAAACGACTAAGACTGCGAAAATGGCAGAAATGGCTATTGTATATGGAAATCGTTATCGTACAGTAAATAGAGAAGTGGATTTTGGCTTGCAAAAAGCGGAAAACGCCTTTAATAAAGGCAATTATAAAAATAGCTTGGAGCAAGCAATTAGTGCTCTTAATATTGTAGAGCCAGGAATCCATAAAAAATTATTGGAACAATATAAAGACTAAAGGAGTAGTACATGATATATTTAGATTATTCAGCAACAACGCCAATTTCCTTAGAGGTTCTTGATACTATGAATAGAACTTATAAGGAATATATAGGCAATCCTAATTCAATAAATGCTTTAGGAATTAAATCTAATGAATTATTACATTCAGCGATTAAACAAATCGCTGATTTATTTAATATACTTGAAAATGAAATTACTTTTACATCTTCTTCAACCGAAAGTAATAATTTAGCCATAATTGGTACAGCTTTAAAATATTATAAAAAAGGAAAACATATCATTGTTTCAAGACTAGAGCATCCATCAATATATAGTATATGTGATTACTTAAAAACCATTGGCTTTGAAATAGACTATGTTAATAACGATAAAGAGGGTTTAATTGATTTTGAACATTTAAGAACTTTAATCAGAAAAGATACAATTTTGGTTAGTATTTGTGCGGTTAATAGTGAAACAGGTGTAAGGCAACCCTTAAAAATGATTAGGCAGATAATTAAAAAAGTTAATGCCTTTACTATTTTTCATAGTGACATGACCCAAGCGATAGGTAAAACGACTATTTCTTTACATGATGTCGACCTTGCTTCTATCTCATCGCATAAAATTTATGGCCCTAAAGGAATTGCTATGCTTTATAAAGCAAGTGATATAAAACTTACTCCTTTAATATATGGATCCGGAAGTAGTAATGAATTAAAGCCAGGAACTCCTGCTTTACCCCTTATCGTGGGATTTTCCAAAGCTTTAAGACTCGCTAATGAAGATTTAGAAAAAAAAGAAAAATATATATCTTTATTAAATGATCGAATTTGTACTCGTTTAAAAAAATACTATAATATTAAAATAAATAAAACCAGATATTCTATTCCACATATTTTAAATATTTCGGTAATGGATGTTATGCCTGAAACTTTGATGCATGCTTTGGATAAAGAAGGGGTATATGTATCAACCAATACGGCTTGTTCTTCAGGCGAAATATCTAAAGCCATTCTTGCCATATATGGTGATCAAAAAAGAGCAAAGCATACTATAAGAATTAGTTTATCATCAATGACTACAACGGGAGAAGTGACTCAGTTTTTAGAAATATTTGATAAGTGTTATGCTTCTTTAAAAGTGTTGGTGAAATAAGATGAAAAGAGTAGTTATTATTAAATATGGAGAATTATCTACTAAAAGTGATAATATTAATTTCTTTTTAAAGACTTTAAAAAATAATGTTGACAAGAAATTAGAGGGTTTTAATTATGAAATTAAATATGATCATGGTCGAATGCTTATCTTTACCGAAGATGTTTTACAAGTAAAAAATAAATTGCAAGAGGTTTTTGGTATTCATGAAATATGTGATGGCTATTTGTATGAAGAGCGCTCTTTAGAAAGCATTAAGACAAATGTTTTAAATATAATTAAAGACTTAGAATTTAATACCTTTAAAATAACGGTTAAAAGATCTGATAAAAATTATATGGGAACAAGTATTACGATTGCTACTGATATTGGGGCTTACGTATTAAAAAACATTCCTAATATTAAAGTTGATGTTACAAGTCCTGATATTAATGTTATCGTAGAAATAAGGTTAAATGAAGTATTAATTTATGCTAAAGGCATTCCCGGTTTAGGTGGGTATCCTGTATCAACTTTAGGCAAAGGGCTTCTGATGTTAAGTGGAGGCATTGATTCCCCAGTAGCTGGTTATCTTGCCATCAAAAGAGGTGTAAAGATTGAGGCTGTTTATTTTGATTCCCCGCCTCATACTAGTCCCATGGCTCTTAAAAAGGTTGAAGATTTAGCAAGAGTATTAGCAAAATACAATGGTGGAGAAGTAAAGATTCATGTTGTGTGTTTTACTAAGATTCAAGAAGAGATTATTAAAAATATCCCTAAAAATTACTTGATTACGATGATGCGCAGAATGATGTACAGAATAAGTGCTCTAATATGTGGGAGTATTAATGCTCACGCTATTATCAATGGTGAAAGCATAGGCCAAGTTGCAAGTCAAACGCTTAAAAGTATGCAAGTAATTAACGAGGCTGTTAAAATGCCCGTGTTAAGGCCCCTTTGCACTTATGATAAACTAGAAATTATAGAGTTATCAAAAAAAATAGGTACTTATGATATTTCCATAAGACCGTATGAAGATTGCTGTACAATTTTCGTGCCTGAACATCCTGTTATAAATCCGGATGTAAATCTAGCTCATGAATATGAAACTTTAGTAGATTTTGATTCTTTAGTATATGAAGCTATTAAAGGAAGAACAATACTTCATATCAAAGATCATAAAGAAAATAATTTTAGTGATTTATTGTAGCATAATTATTATGATATTGGATATCATAATAGTATGATAAAAAAAGAATATTACAAAGCTTGTGATTTATTTATAACGTCTTTTTTAGAGAAAAGAAAAAATGAGTTTTTTAATGAATATGGATATAACTTGAATTCCAATCGTAAAACTCCGGTAGATCACTTTAAAGAGTTTAGTTTCACTAACAATAATAATTGTCAAAATAAAGCCAAAAAGATAGTCAAATAGGCTTTTTTTTTGTATAATTACTTATGAGGTGGAATTAATGAAAATTATATCAATAAATGCTGGTAGTTCATCTTTAAAATTTACAATATTTGAACTACCTGAAAGAGATACTATCGCAAGTGGAACTTTTGAAAAAATAGGACTTGAAGATAGTTTTTATACGATTAAATTTAATGGCGAAAAAGTAAAAAAAGAAGCAAGTATTCCTAGCCATACAGAAGCCGTTAGTATTTTAATGAAAGAACTAATTGACATGCATATTTTATCTTCTTTAAATGAAATTGAAGGAGTAGGTCATCGAATTGTTCATGGTGGCGATGAATTTACTGAATCAGTTGTATTAAATGAAGATATTATTAAAAAAATAGCTCAATATAATGAGTATGCTCCATTACATAATCCAGCTAATCTACTAGGGGTAGAAGCCTTTATGAAAGCCTTACCAGGAGTTATTCAAGTAGGTGTATTTGATACCTCTTTTCATCAAACCATGACTAAAGAGCATTATCTTTATCCTGTTCCATATGAATGGTATGAAAAATATGGAGTAAGAAGATATGGCTTTCATGGTACTAGCCATAAATATGTTTATAATGAAATTAAAAATTATTTAGGTAAAGAAAATCTTAAAGCTATAACTTGTCACATTGGTAATGGCGGAAGTGTTACAGCAATTGATAGTGGCAAAGTTATTGAAACTTCAATGGGCTTTACTCCTTTAGCAGGTTTAATGATGGGTACTAGAAGTGGTGATATCGATCCTAGTATTCTTGAATTCATTTGTAATAAAAAAGGTATTACAATCGCAGAAGCTACAAATGAACTTAATAAGAAAAGCGGTCTTTTAGGTATTTCTGGTGTTTCATCAGATTCAAGAGATATTGAAGATGCCATAGCTCAAGGCAACGAAAGAGCTATCCTTGCCCAAGATATGTACGCTAGTAAAGTTGCTAACTACATTGCGATGTATAATAACATGCTTGATAATGCTGATGTTATTGTCTTTACGGCTGGCCTAGGTGAAAATAGCAAAGATATGCGTAAAGCTATCGTTAGTAAAATTCACTCTCTTGGTGTAACTTTAGATGAAGAAGCTAATGATATGCGTGGAGAATTTAAATGTGTTTCAGGAAAAGATAGTAAGATTCCTGTATACGTTGTACCTACTAATGAAGAATTGATGATAGCTTTAGATACATTTAATTTAAAGAATAAGTAAGAAGGTGTTTTTTATTAATAAAGATTTATTTAAACGCATATATAAGTTAATTAAATCTTATGATAATATTGTAATTGCAAGACATATTGGCCCTGATCCTGATGCTATAGGCAGTCAAATAGCTTTAAGAGATTCTATTAAGCTAACTTTTCCTAATAAAAATGTTTATGCTATAGGCGCGGGTGTTAGTCGATTTAAGTACTTAGGTAATCTTGATAAGATAGATGTTACCACTTTAGAAGATAGCTTGCTTATTGTTTTAGATGTCCCTAATTTTGTAAGGGTTGATGGCATTGAAGGCCTTAAGTATTCTAAGATAATAAAAATTGATCATCATCCTAAAGAAGATATTGTCGGCGATGTTGATTTTACGGAAAGTAATTATTCTTCAACCGCGGAAATGATAACCGAACTAATCTTTAATACTAAGCTTTTAATGGATACTAATGTAGCAGAAAGCTTGTTCATGGGAATTGTATCGGATAGTGAAAGATTCTTATTTAAAAATACTACAATCCATACTTTTGAAATGGTTATAAGATTATTAAAAGAATGTCAAATAGATTTCTTAAGCTTATATGATAAATTATACGAAAAAGGATTTAATGAATGTAAATTTGAAGCATATATAATTGATAATATGACCATTACGGAAAATGGACTAGGGTATTTGATCATTGATAACAATGTAATTGAAAAACTAGGTCTTGATAATTCCGCGGCTTCAGTTGTTATTAATAAGTTTAATTTTATAAAAGAACTATACTGTTGGTGCTTTGTAACCTATGATGAACGAAATGAAATTTATAAAGTTAATATTCGCTCAAGAGGGCCAGTTATTAACGAAATAGCTTCTAATTACAACGGAGGAGGCCATCAATATGCTGCCGGAGCAAGAATAACTAAAAAAGAGGATATATCTAAGCTTATAAGTGATTTGGATAAATTATGTAGTGATTATTTAGGCAAGGAAAACGAATGAAAATAACTAATATAAAACGGACATCAGGAAGTAAATATGAACTATTAATTGAAGGAAAAAAGAACATCATATACGAAGATGTTCTTTTAGAATTTAATATATATAAACCATGTGAAATTGCTAAAGAAGTATATGAGCAAATTATAGCAAGTAATGATTTTTGGGAGGGCTATTATAAAGCAATTAAGTACATAAACTTTAAAATGCGTACGGAAAAAGAGGTTTATCAAAAACTAAATTCTTTAAAGATTTCTAAACAACAAATAAGTAAAATAATATTTAAACTTAAAGAAGAGGGCTATATTGATAACAAAAAGTATGTTAAGGCATTTATTCTAGATCAGCTTAAATTGACTCTAAATGGGCCTAAAAAGATAGCCATACAGCTTAAACAAAAAGGCATAAGCGATATAATTATTAGTAAAGAATTACAAGCAATTGATAAAGAGGCATTTAAAAATAATGCCCAAAGATATATAAATAAAAAAGTTAAAGTAAATAACAGTGGTTCTTTAGCAAGACTTCAATTAAAGTTAAAAAATGATTTATATAATTTAGGCTATTCTGAAGAATACTATGAAGATTTATTAGAAAATATATGTATTGATGAAGAAACTAATTATCAAAAAGATAAATTGAAAATTGAAAAAACGTTAGCTAAAAAATATAGTGGTGAAGAATTAGAGTTGAAAGTTAAACAAAAACTTTATGCTTTAGGTTATCGGAAGTAGAAATACTTCCTTTTTTGTTCAATAAAAAAATTGGATTATTCATCCAATTTTAATTTGTTGTATCATTTTGAGTTAAGCCATTTTGAACATATGCTGCATATTGAGCTTTAAGATCTTCATCAATAACTTCAAGGCCTAATTCATTGCGATAATGTTGTAAAGCTTGCATGTAGATGGTTGAATCATCGTTTCTTAAATCTGTTGCAAGAGTTTCAATTATTGAATCGCGAGAATCTTTTAATGATGCTTTATCGTAAGATTTAGTTTTGTAAATGATATGGAATCCAAGTTCAGTTTTTACAACGCTTCCATATAGTGCACCATCTTTAGTTTTATAAGCGGCATCTACTAATTCCTTGTAATCATCTCCTAAAGTTGCTTTATTAATTTTACCTAAAGATCCATCTTTAGATTTAGTAGCATCATCCATTGTATTATCTTTAACGGCCTTTTTCCAAGCTTCTTCTAAATCATCAGCTTTTTTAAGTTCATTTAAAATTTCTTTAGCTTTATCTTCGGCAGCTTTTTCAGCATTGGATACTTCTTCATCAGTCATACTATCAGTAGTTTCTGGTGTAATTAAAATATGACTTACTTCAATGTCACCAACAATCTCATCATCATAGTATTTTTCAATTTCATCGTCTTTAATTAAAGTCTTTGAATATTCCTCTTCAGCATGTTGTTGCATATAACTTAAATAGAAGTAATCTTTTAAAGCTTCTTCAGTAGAAAAACCATATTGGTTAGCTAAAGTAGTGCCATCAACTCCATATACTTGAATAGCTGACTTAAGATAAGCATCGGCTCTTTCTTCAGCGGTATCTATATATTTTGGGAATGTTTTTTCTAAAACATAAGTATCAATTAAATTAATTAGACTAGTAAGTCCCAAATCCTTTTTTATTGCATCGTATAATTGATCAACGCTTATTTTATCGCCATTTTCAAATGTTACAACAGCTTCTTCACCATTTTTTAAAGTAGGTATTTTACCACAACCTGCCAATAAGATAGTGCATAGTCCTAAAACTGCTAATTTCTTTTTCATATAATTATTCCTCCATAAATCTTATTATAGCAATATACACTTTAAAAAACAATGAAATTTAAAAGAAAAATGGTACCTTATAAAAAATTTCGCATTAAATACTATGAATAGAAAAAGGAGGAATGAAAATGCAAAATTCATGTTCAACTGGCGTAGGTGCCGCGATTGTTTTAGTATTATTTATATTACTTATAATAATCGTAGGAGCTTATATTTAAGGAGGTAAATAATGAGCTGTTGTAAACAAAATTCTTCTGATAATGGCGGCAATAATAATTGTTTTTATAATTATTTCTTTATTGTATTAATCCTTTATATTTTATTAGCCATCATTATCGGCGGTGTAATTATATAAGAGGCAATGCCTCTTTTTTTGTCAAGTAATTTTGTGGGTGACTTTCTTTAAATGGTAAGTTATGATATACTTATCTATATTAATAGAATAGCTATTATGATAGGAGTCATATATGAATTGTAAAAAATGTGGAAATGTATTAAATGAAACGGATGTCATTTGTCCGGCTTGTGGAGAGCCTGTTAATCCGCCAGTGCCTTTAACATCACCTGTGCAAAATGTTGTAAACCCGGTACCAACAGCTGCACCACTTGCCAATACTGATATTGCTATTAATCCTAATGCTTTAAATAATCAAAATTTAGGCAATCAATCTTTAGCATCTACACCTAGCCAAGCTATGAATAATGAATCCGTAGCAACACCAATGGCTAATGCGGATATCGCTGTAAATCCTAATGTTGTAGTTGAGCCGAGTTCTTCTCTTACAGGCGCTCCTGCCCAACCAGGAGGTTTAAATGCTACTAATGAAGCTCCAACTGTGCAAACTCCTTTGATGCCTGCAAGTAATTTACAAAATCAAACAACTGTTCCTGAGGCTCCTGCCGTTTCAGATGCTGCAAATACGAGTGCTGTAAAACCTAAAAAGAAAGTAGATGTTAAATTTATTATTATTGTTACGGTCCTTTTAATTCTTATTGCTGGTCTTGGAGCATTTATTATTTATAAACTTATGTAATAAAATAAAAAAGCGTTATTTTTAATTTAATAACGCTTTTTCTATGCTTCCATATTTACTGGGGCAATATTTATATTTTTATCAAGTGCTGTAAATACTTCTTTATAGTCTTCATAAATTTCCAAATAATTTGGATTATATTCTTTTGTCATTTTACTAAACGGCACAACTCGGTAATTAGTATGATTTTTATTATATGTGTATGTAAGATCAGCTCCAAGGTTGTCAATTTTAATTGAGGATGTACCATCTTTTTGAACAGTTTTAGTAATATCTAAAGTAGCCAATACCCCAACTATGCCTTTATAACCAATACTATCTATTAAATCACCTTGATTAGAGATAAAATTACCTAAAGAATAATAAACTAATGTATCACCAATCCATTCAAACGGCTGTAAACAGTGTGAATAGGTACCAAGAACAATATCGACATTATTTTCAGCTAGAAAAGTAGCAATTTTGCGATTCTCTTCAGTTACTTCAAAAGAGTATTCAGGGCCAGTATGCCAGTGCATGGCCACAATTAGAACATCTACTTTATCTCTAACAGCTTCAATATCTTTTTTTACTTGTTCTTCATCAAAAATATTGATAAGATTTGATGAATTATATCCATCAAGTCCATTTAGACTAGTAGTGTAGTTGAGTAGGGTATAAGTAATACCATTTGCTTCAGCAATAGTATAATTTTGCGTGCTATCAGTATCAGGTGTAGGTTTAAAACCAGCGATAGTTATGTTTTTTCCTTGCCAAAAATCATAAGATTGCGTTACACATAAATCAGTATAATTTAAACAATCTGCGCTATGGTTAGAAGCAAGTGACACAGTGTTAAATCCTATTTTAACCATATCATCACCAAAAGCTGAGGGAGAATTAAATCTTGGATAAGAGCCATAACCTGATATATTAACGCTATCTCCAGGGAATAGGGATAATAATGGTCCCTCGGGTTTAGCAAATAAAGTTTCTTGATTATAGTAAACGATATCATAATTATCCACTATTTCTTTAACATATTGTAATTGGGGTGTAAAATCAAATGTTTTTGTTGCTGCATCATAAGCATCATTATAAACAGGATTATGTAAAAGTCCATCACCCGTAGCAATTAATGAAGCTTTATATGTTTTAGGATAAATTTCCTCTTGGGTATTTTCGCTAGTTTTATTGCCTTCGGAAGAATTGCCTTTTATTTTACTTAGAATATCATCTGATTTAGTAAAAGCAATATATCCACCTAATGATATAACTATAATAATGATAAGGGTAAAGACAACTTTAAATTTCTTTTTTAACTTTTTCTTAGCCATTTTTAATCACCACTTAGTATTTTGTATACTTCTTCATGTGTCTTTTGGGCTTTCTTTCTAAAGTTCGGTAAAATGTGTAAATGTAAATGTTTTACTTCTTGCTTATCTCCATAGTTAATTGAGAAAGTTGCACCAGGCTCATTTAACTTAGCCATTATCTTTTTATTTAAGTTTTTTGCTACATCATACATATGTATTAATGTTTCATTATCGACAGTATAAATATCTTCATAATGCTTTTTAGGAATTACTAATACATGGCCATCACATAGTGGGTTTATATCCATAAAAGCCATTACTGTATCATCTTCATAAAGTATTTCACTAGGAATTTCTTTTTTTATAATTTTACAAAAAATACAGTCCATTTTGTACACCTCTTTCTAATATTAATTATAGCATACAAAAAATTATAAATATAGGTACTATTCCCAAATTAATTGCATAAATTAAAGTAGGAAGGGGATATAATGGTAAATTATAAAGAGATAGTTACCAAAGCAATTATTGGTAAATGCAAGAAAAAAACAAAAGCCTCATTTAAACTTGAGTGTGATGAAAAACCTGATACTATTTTGGGCTGTTGGGTTATAAATCACAGCTTCAGTGGCACTGCAACTGGGGGAAAAATAAATCTTAGTGGATCTTATGATGTTAATGTTTGGTATTCCTACGATAATAATACTAAGACAGGAGTATGCACTAAAAGATTTAGTTACTCCGATATGATGAATGCTAGTCTAAAAAATGGTGCTACACTTGATGATAAATCGGAAATCATTGTTGAATGTTTAAAACAACCTAGTGTAACGGATGTAAAGATTGAAAATGGCTATGTTAACTTACAAGTTGAAAAAGAGTTAGGAGTAGAAATTATTGGTAATGCTACCGTAAAAGTAGCTGTTGAAGATGATTTTGATGATTATGAAGAACTATACGATACTGATGATGAAAAAGAATTAAATATTAATATTGATAACATAGATGATAATTATTTAGATGATGCTGTCAACAAATAAAGGTTGACAGTATCTTTTTAGTATGCTATTATGGTAGTAATTGAAGGAGGAAATATGGCTGTTAAATTAAGATTAAAAAGAATGGGTGGAAAACAAAAACCATTTTATCGTATCGTAGCGGCTGATTCAAGAAGCCCTAGAGATGGTAAGTTTATTGAATTAATTGGAACTTATAATCCTATTAAAGGTGAAGAAGTAGTTACTATTGATGAAGAAAAAACTTTAAAATGGCTTGCTAATGGAGCTGAACCTACTGATACAGTTCGTAATATTTTAAGTAAACAAGGTATTATGAAAAAATATGCAGATAGTAAAAAAGTAAAGAAGGCTTAGTATGGAATTAACTGAGTACGCCGAATTCCTAGTTAAGTCTTTAGTTAATAATCCTGACATGGTTAAGGTTCAATTATTTGAAAGTGATGATGAATCACCAATTATAGAAATAATTGTTCATCATGATGACATGGGATTAGTTATAGGCAAAGAAGGGAAGATGGCTTCTGCTATCCGAACTATCATTCAAGCATATGCTTTTTTAAAAAATATGCCTAAAGTAAAGATTAACATTGATTCATTTTAAGATTAGAGTTATCTCTAATTTTTTTATGCAAAATAAAAAGAATCCGAAGATTCTAATCATTTTTAAATAATTCTAATGCTTTTTGAAGTTCATTTTCATCATCAAGTCTTTGAACGTAATTTTTTCCGTCTTTTACAACATTCTTTCTAATTGTAATATCATTTTCATCTTGAGTATTTACCAAATATAGGTAGTTATCTATTTCTCTTAATAAATAATATTCTTTATTATCTTCAAGATTAATTACTTCAACATCAATCATTATCTTCCTCCTAAATTGGGATTTTCTTCTTGTAAATAATTAGCGTATGCTATAACGGCTTCTTTTCCGGCTTTTTCAAACATTTCCACAGATGGTTCATTAGTTTCGGGATCAACATATCCTGCTTTAGTTAAAAATTGTTCAAAATTTCTACATCCTGATGTTGTTGTATAAGCATTACTATGGGATTCATCTACTAAACTACCTATATAATCTATAACTTCATCCCAATTACGATATATACCATTTTCTCTATCACGACCCATTTGGTTATAAGCTAAATATAAATAGCTAAGATATCCTTCATCAGGCATACCTAGAATATCTCTAGCGATAGCACTATTATCTAAATAATAGATAGAATCTCCATAAGAGTCATAAGAACCAGGAATTATATGTTTATTATTTCCTATAAAATGGATATCATCATTGGATGCTTTATCTATATATGTTACAGCTGAATTATAATCAATAGTATCTGCTAAGGCGGTGACTTGTTTACCTAAAAAAGATCCAACTCCATATACAATTGCTACTGCAGCTACGGCTACGATGCCTTTTACTAATGCGTCATATTTAATTTTTATTCTATTGCCTTTTCTTTCATATACTGGATGATTGTCATTAACCGCTACGCTTGATGCTACTACTTTTTCATAATCGGTAGCTATTTTTTTTGCTTGGGCTGTACGTAAAACTTTTAAAGCATAGTCTGGGTCACTTATATCAGATATTGTTGATGCTTTCAATGGGGGATTAGTATCGGCAAAAGGATTTGTCCGTAAAACTTGATCAGTAATATCAACAAATTTAGCTTCACTATTATCTTTGAATTCGTTGACTATCGTTTCAGCATCTTCTGCATCCTTAGGGTGAGGGTAAAAATGAGCTTCGGCAAGAACATCATTAACAAAGTCCGCCTTTTGCTTTTCTTCAGGAGTTTTTTGTGAAAGAAGGTTATCTAGCGTTGTTGTAGTATCTGCTAGTCTTGCTTGTTCAGTATTACTTTTGTTAACTAAGTCTACTACTGCTTGATCCATCTTACTTTTTACGTAACCATTTTCAATAACTAAATTATTTGCAGGAGCGGCAGCAATATTCGTAGGAGCATGCGTTCCTCTTACTTTTTCCCAAATTGCTTCGACTTCCTCCGGGCTTAAAACTTTTCCCGTAATTTTGTCATAGTAGATAAAACTATTTTCATTGTTTTCCATATTTTCCATAATTAAATCCTCGTACTATAATTAATTCTATCATTATTTACTTATTATTTCAATTATAATGTTTTCTTATCTTTCATGAATTCTTTTAAAATTTTAGTTAAAGCTCTTTTTTCAATTCTCGATACATAACTTCTAGAAATATTTAATTCATTAGCTATTTCTTTTTGAGTCTTTTCTTCTTCACCATTTAGACCATATCTTTTTTTGATTATCTCTTTTTCTTTAGTAGTCAAAAGACCTAAGTATTTTTTTAACATACTAATATTATCTTTTTCATTGATTATTTCCACATAATCTTCTGTATTATCTTCAAGAACATCAATTAAACTTATTTCGTTACCTTCTTTATCAAAACCAATTGAGTCAGATAAGAATACATCGTTATTTCTTTTTTGATTAGCTCGAAAATACATAAGAATTTCGTTTTGAATGCATCGTGCCGCATAAGTAGTAATTTTGGTTTTTTTGTTATCTTTATAAGTATCTATACCTTTAATAAGTCCAATTGTACCTATAGAAATTAAATCATCCGTCATTTTTTCTTTACTATCAAATTTTTTTACAATATGGGCAACGAGTCTTAAGTTATGTTCAATAAGTTTATTTCGAGCATCCATATCCCCTTGAAGCATTAAATCAACGTATTTATCTTCTTCTTCTTTAGTAAGGGGTTCTAAGAAAACATTATTAGAGTAGCTTCCCGTAAAACACATCATACTTTTTATTAAAAGAATCATACTTTCTAACATTTAAATCACATCCTTTTAAAGTATATTCTAAATTAAAAAGATTACTAGTCAGTATTACACGTGATATAATAAAACCATATTAAGGGATGAGTTATGGAAGAAAAAAGATTTAAAATGATAGACGAAGAATTTACTTGTGAGGTCTGTGGTGCTCATGTAGAAAGGCTAGGATATACTGCTCGTGATCACTGTCCTTATTGTTTATGTAGCCTTCATGTTGATATTAATCCTGGTGATAGAGCTTGTGATTGCCATGGTATTTTAGAGCCCATAGGTATCGATAAATATAAAGATACTTATAAAATTGTTTATAGATGTGCAAAATGTGGCCAAATAAAAAGAAATATCATGGCTGTAGATGATAATTTTGATTTAATAATTGAAGCAAGTAAAAAGGGTAGATAATATTATTTATAATAAGTTAAATATTCTTCTAAAGTTAAATTATGTTCATAAATGAAAGTTGCTGTAGAAACGCCGACATAACGGTAGTGCCACTGTTCAGCACTTTGCCCTGTAATATATTCTTTATCTTTTTGATATCTTTCAATAAATCCGTATTTGTGCGCATTTTCATGAAGCCATTTATAAGCTTCACTTTCTGGAAAAGTTGCTGTAGTAAGAGCCCCTTTAGCAAAAATATCAAGAGCAAGGCCTGTGGTATGTTCATTAGATCCTGGCCTATAAACATTATTGTCGGCATAAACCGTACCATTATTATCTTTAGCTTTATTATAAGCACTTTCGTGTTCACTATAAGGATAGTAAGCAAAATTTACAATGAGATAAAAGCCCATAGCGTCGGCATCATTCCACATATTTAAATAGTTATCCCATACTTCTTTTTTTACTTGGAAACCATCACCATAAAAATATTTTTTATTCGTTACATCAATTAAATCTTCAGGGACAAAACTACTATCTAAAAGATAATATTTATTAACTAATATCTCATTTTTTAAATCATAATCAACTTCAACAGGAGCTTCATAATAGTCATAGTCAAGATTTAAATTAACATACTCAATAGCAGTTTTAATATCGGTTCGGTTCTCTTCCATAAAGGTGATGTAGCGCTCATAATTATCATGGATATAATGTTCACTATTCATAAATTCAAGTAATGTTTCATCTTTTTTTTGTGAAATAAATTTTTTTAAATTATCTTCGTCATAATATTTTTTTAGCGTAGTAATTTCTTCTTCTGTATATCCTATTTCTTTAAGTTTATATTCAGTAGTATTTTCTAGTTCATATTTAGCATGAATTTTATTAAAGGCTATTATTCCTATGGTACCAAAGATGATTAAAACGATAACAAACCATACTTGTTTTTTAAGCTTTAATCTTTTCTTTTTCATCATATTCTCCTTAATCTAATTATATCTTTTTTTATGGTATTTTCAAGTTTTGCTTTACAAATAAATATTAGTATTGTATTATTTATTTAAGGTAGTGATAATAAGATGAGCGAGAACAAGCAAATATTAAAATACTGTCCTAATTTTTATAATATTATTAATTTCAATCCTTTACAAGAAGATCAATTATCTGACAAAATTATTAAAATTTATCAAGAATATATCTTTAAAATAGATCCTAATAATCAAGAAGATGTTGAAGAAATAAAAGAACTAGATGAAGCGGTAGCTAAATATATAAATGATTATTCTTTTCGAAGTGAAGTGCAAAAAGAAATTGTTAAAATTAAAGTTAAAACTTCATGTAAAGATGTCTTAAAATTCTTTATTGAAGCTATTATTAAAATTTTTACTAATTATCAAGATTATACGACAAGAGTTATTTATGTTTCTCGTTGGATATAAATAACTTTTTTATTTGTCCAAAGCCAAATAATATAATAAAAATAATAGCTATAAGTCCTAGATGTTTATGAAGGATTAAAATAGGGAAATATTTATTAACCAATAATAAATTAGTAAGACAAGGAGTTAAAATAATAATAGTATAGAAAATTATTTTATTATTTAACTCTTTTTTTAAATTTTTAAAAGTTAGAGTAAGAAAGACAAAATAATCTAAATACCAGATAGTACTTAAGATATTTTCGAAGTTTTCAATAAAATTAAATAATCTAATTCTTTTTAATAAGATATATTCAGGGAAGCGATATATCTTAGCTACATTAGGGGTTAAGACTGTTAAAATTAGAAAACCTACAATACTTAAGATAATACTTGAAAATAAATAATACATAATATGCTTTTTAAGCGGTATTTTATCCTCACTCAGAAGGATATGGGGAATAGTAGATAAACTAGCATAGATAATACTTCCTTTGATTATAGAGCTTATTTTACTAGTGAAAAAGGGTGTAAGACTATCTAGTTTAATATAACTAAATAAAGATAGAAAAGTAATACCTAAAGTAAATAAACTTAATATACAAAGAATTACGGAAGTATATTTAATAACTTTATAATCTTTTAATGATGCATATAAACATAAAATAATACTTGTTGCAATAATAATCCATTTAGGAGTTTCTAATAGAAAAAAGTCATTAATAAATACTTCAATAGTATAAGTACTTATAACAATAAATAATATATATAAAATAATTTTTATGTACTTATAAAACTTACTATTGGAAGAAAAATTATTTAGTAAATAGATAAAAAATATTCCTAATAGATTACCTAGTACAAAGCAAATTAAAGCATCAGATCCTGTATAACCAATAACTAGTGAAAAAATATTGCCTAAAAAAATTGGCCTTGTTAAAAAATAGGCTAGAGAAAAGTTTTCTTTATTCATATTTTGCCTCATATGTAAAGCCATTACGATTAATATCTAGCTTTACTTCTATTTCTATGTCGTGATTAAAACTATAATCACGATCTTTTATTTTTGTTTTTTTATAGTATTTATTTGCAATACCTAAAGGGTCTGTTTTTGTTTCTAATATATTTTTAATTAGAGATTCATATTTATCTTTAGCTTTTTTTTCAAACTCTTTATTTAACTTAGTATAAATATCATTATCTTTTAAATTAAAATTGGGTTCATTAAGCTTTATTTCCGCGGAAAGAGTAATATTTATTTTAACTTTATTATCACTAAATTTATAATCAGCCTTAGTTTTATAAATATTTATGGCAAAAGTTTTATCATCGTATTCTTTCTCAATTAAATAATTACTTTCTTTATTAACAAGGGATGATAGTAAATAGGAATCTTCTTTATCAAGACTTTCAATATACTTACCATTTTTAAATAGACTAATACCTTTCATTGATAAAACTTTTTCACCTTCTTTTTCAATAGTGGTTATTGTGGTATCCATTCCATATGTCGTATAGGTTTCAAGGTTATCGACAAATGTATTAGTAAAAATAATGTTTTGTGTTTTAGGACTATATTCAACTAGATCGGATAGGGTACTAGCAATACTTTCTCCCGAATCGGATTTGGTTTTAATAATCTCTTTAGCATCTGAATTTTCTGCTAAAAGTAGGTAAAAATTATTACTAATCTGAGGATTTCGCGTAATATAGTCGATGATATCTTTAGTACCTTTTTTGGCTACTTCTTTACTAATTACAACGGCCTTTAAATGAAAATAATGAGGAAGTGTCGGAATCTTAAGGGCAATATCAGCAAAAGCATCAGTGATAGTTTTGCCTTTTGTACTGATTGTATAAGGCTTTATTTTGCCTGATTCGGTTTCATAATTTTGGCCTGCTAAAACTTCGAAGGTAAGCTCATATTTCTCATCATCATAGTCAATTCCGATAGCTGTTACAAAAGCCAGTTTATCTACTTCTTTATAATCAAAACATCCGGTTATAAAAAAGGGGATTATTAAAAGTAAAACTATTATCTTTTTCATTGGCGCTCCTTTATTATGTTATTAGAAAGTTTTTTACTACGGCGGAGATTGTTTTTAGCAAGAATGAATTCAGAAAAATAAGCTTTATCATAAGGAGCTAAAGGGAAAGTATAAGGATAGCCAATTGATTTTGTATCACATAGATTTATAAAGAGAAAAATAACTCCTAGAACAAGACCATATAAACCTAAAAAGCTTGCTAAAAATATTAAAAAGAAACGATAATACCTAATCATATTGCTTATCTCAGGATCGGTAAATATTAAAGATGCCACGTAGGTAAATGAGCATATAATAATCATAATTGGTGATACAAGGCCGGCACTTACAGCGGCATCTCCTAAAACTAAAGCGCCAAGAAGGGACGCTGCTGAGCCATACTTAGATGGGAAACGAATATCACTTTCTCTTAATATCTCACAAATGATAAGCATAACAATACACTCGACTAAAGCCGGGAAGGGAATTTTGCTTCTTTGGGAAGCAAAGTTAATAATAAGGCTTGTTGGTATCGCTTCTTGGTTATAATTGATAATAGCAATATAAAAAGCAGGCACTACGATAGAGCAAATAAAACAAAGCATTCTAATTAATTTAGTAAAATTTATATTATAAGAATTATTGTATTTATCCGTAAAAGGATTGATAAAATCAATTAAGAAGGCGGGTACTATTAAAGCTGTCGGTGAGTTATCACAAATTATCACTATTTTACCTTCGGATAAGGCTTCCGCACAACGATCTGGTCTTTCGGTAGTAATTACAGTCGGAAATAAGTCTTTACTTTCACTTAAATACTTAATTAAACTTTCTGAAGAATTTAAAATATCGATATCTATCTTACTTAAAATATCATATACTTTATCGACATTTTCTTTTTTGGCAACGTTATCAAGATATAATATCCCTACATTATTATTTGAAAGTTTGCCGATAGATATATTTTGCGTTTTAAAATGTTTAGTTTTAAGTCTTCTTTTAATTAAGCCTAAGTTAGTTTGGTAGTTTTCAATAAAGGCATTCTTAGGTCCATTTATTGCTGGCTCATTTTCATTGGTGGAAAGGCCTCGGTTAATATCGGCTTTGGTTTCGATAGCATAAATATGTTTATTATCGAAGACAACCGTATAACCATCATAAAGATATTTTTCAGCTTCTGTTAAATCATTTAATTTTTTGATTTTACTGCCAGGAATATCTGATTCAAAATCCGAAAGGCTTTTAATACTAGTTATTCTTCTTAAAATATATTCATTAATTTTATCTTGACTACATAGAGATTCAAGATAAAAAATATAAACCATATGAAGAGGATTTATATTAATATGTTTTATTACTAGATCAGGATCATCTTTAAATTCATTTTGAATATACTCTAATGCTTTTTTCATGTTATTATTATGGAATAATTATTAAAAGTTATAATATTATTTGAGAATAAATTAAAAATATATTATATTAATATCAAGGTGGATTTATGAATGCAGTAATTGAAAAGCTAGATGGTCTGGGAAATGGTATTTGTTATATTAATGATAAAATTTGTTTTGTACCTAAGTGTATCCCTGGTGATGAAGTAGAAATCAAAATCACTTATGAAAATAAAGATTACTTAAAAGCTCAAATTATTAGAGTAATAAAACCCGCAAAGGAAAGAATAGAGCCTTTTTGCCCTTACTTTAATTTATGTGGTGGCTGTAGCCTTCAGATGCTTAGTTATGATAAAGGCTTAGAGTACAAAAAAGAAAGAGTTAAAAATATTTTACAAAGAGTTATTGAGTTTCCTGAACCTGAAGTTATAGTAAATCCTCAAGATAGAAACTATCGCAATAAAATAGAATTAAAAATCCAAAATAAAGCCATAGGATTTTATGAAAGAAAGACGCATAACTTAATCCCTATTCATAAATGTCCTATTACTAAAGATTGTATTAATGACTTTATTCCCGAACTAAAACTTATGAACCTCACAAATGGTGATGTTATGATTAGAGCTAATTTTAATGATGAGCTTTTAATAAGTATTACGACAAGTGATGAAGTTAAATTAAATGAAGAAAATTATCCTAAAAGAAAAGTTGTAGGAATTATTGTTAATGGTAAAACTATTTATGGTGAAAATCATTTTATAGATAAGATAGGCAATTACTTTTTTGATGTATCTTATGATTCTTTCTTTCAAGTAAATAGTTATATTAATGAAAAATTATTTAATCTGATTACAGAGAATACTTTAGGAGATACTTTATTAGATTTATACTCAGGTGTAGGCACTTTAGGCATTGTAGCAAGTAAAACAGCTCAAAAGGTATATTCTATAGAATGTGTACCAAACGCCGTTTTAAATGGCATTAAAAACGCTAAAATGAATACGTGTAATAATATAAATTTTATCTTAGGTAATGTTGAAGATAAAATAAAGTTTATTGAGGATAAAGTAGATACTGTGATTGTTGATCCTCCCCGTAAAGGACTTGATGATTTTACTTTAAATAAGCTTTTAGAATTTAAACCAAAGAAAATTATTTATATATCTTGTGAAACCGAAAGTTTGGCTAATAATCTTAAGGTATTAAAAGATTTATACAAATTAGATAAATTATATATTTTAGATATGTTTAGTTATAGTTATTTAGCAGAATGCGTTTGCATTTTAAATATAAAGGATGGTAGATGTGGAAACAATTAGAACAACATTATTACTAATTTTAAAAGATAACATGATAATGCTTGCTAAAAAGAAAAAAGGCTTTGGTGAGGGTAAATATAATGGCGTCGGTGGCAAACTTGAAGAAGGGGAGAGCGTTGAAGATGCTCTTATAAGAGAAACTAAAGAAGAGATAAATATTACCCCTTTAGATTATGAGAAAATTGGCGTTGTTAGTTTTGATGAAGACTATAAAGGTAAGCGTTCAAGACTTGAATTTCATTTATATACTTGTTCTAAATGGGAAGGGGATTTAAAAGAAACAGAGGAAATGGAGCCACATTGGTTTAATATAAAAGAAATCCCTTATGATGAAATGTTCCCTGATGATAAATACTGGCTTCCTTATCTCCTTGAAGGCCATAAATTTAATGCTTATTTTAATTTTGATGATGATTGGAATATTATTGATAAGCAAATAGATATAATAAGTTAATTCAAGTTGTAATTTATATAAATGAGTATTATAATAATAAATGAAGGAAGTGCATTAGCGCTTGCCTAAAACGGTAAGCACCGGTTCGAGCAACCGGAGCTTTTTAATTTTACCGAAACCCCCTTATAGTTAGACTATAAATGTGTTAACAAAAGAACAATAATCTTAAGATTGTTGTAATTTATATAAATGAGTATTATAATAATAAATGAAGGAAGTGCATTAGCACTTGCCTAAAAGGGTAAGCACCGGTTCGAGCAACCGGAGCTTTTTTATTTTACCGAAACCCCCTTATAGTTAGACTATAGTTGTATTAACAAAAGAAGAATAATCAAAAGAAGTAGGAAAATAATAATGTATTGAATACGGATTTGTGAATCCTTTTTCATCTACATCTCCTCCATTCTAGCTCGAGATTAAAATGAAGGCAGGCTCTAATGCAGCTTCCAATTCCATATTACAAAAGAAAAAATAAATGTCAAATTACCAAAAAAGTAAAATTGGAAGCACAAAATGGTTATTTTGGATAATTTTTTGCCCAAAATTGACAAATTGGAAGCCCAAATGATTATTTTTGATAATTTTTTTGAACAAAAATAGCAAATTGTTAACCAAATTTGAAGTTTTGGTAAAATTTATATTTTTTTAAAAATATTTTTAGTATAATTAATTAAAAAGGTGGAGTATATGGAATATGTAATTAATTTTATTCGAGGCTTTTTTATGGCTTTAGCTGATAGCGTTCCAGGGGTTTCTGGAGGTACGATTGCTTTTGTCTTAGGATTTTATGACAATTTTATTACTGCTTTAGATGATTTATTTCGTGGTGATTTTAAAAAGAAGAAAAAAGCTTTCTTTTATCTTATTAAAATAGGTATAGGTTGGGTAGTGGGTTTTCTTATCGCAGCTTCTTTTCTATCTAGTTTATTTGAAAATCACATCTATGAACTATCTTCTTTATTTTTAGGCTTTATTATAGTATCTCTTCCGTTTATTATTATAGAAGAAATAAAATCATTAAAGGGTAAATATTATAATATCGTTTGGTTTTTCATTGGCTTACTATTTGTTGTAGGTATTACTTTACTTAATGGAACGGATATTTTAAATATAAATTTGACTAATCCTAATTTAATGAGTTATATTTATACGTTCTTAGTGGCTGCGATAGCTATATGTGCCATGGTTTTGCCAGGTATATCTGGATCTACCGTTTTACTTATCTTTGGTCTTTATGTTCCTATTATGGAGAAAATTAAAATTTTATTAGGCTTTGACTTTTCAGCATTTCCTATTTTATTTATCTTTGGCTTAGGAGTTATCTTTGGCATTTTCTCTTTTGCCAAAATTGTCCGCAAAAGTTTAGAAAAAAATCGTGGTGCTGTAATTTATGCTATTTTAGGAATGATGGTAGGATCTATTTACGCGATTATAATGGGGCCTACAACTTTGGAAAATGCTCTTCCAATGCTTTCTTTTGATAGCTTTAATATCTTAATGTTCTTACTGGGTATTGTTATTATTATAGCTTTAGAAAAAGCTAAAGATATTCTTGCCAAAAAAAGGATCAAATAATGAAAACTATTGTAGTGGGTGGTGGAGCCTCAGGGATAATCGCTGCGTTAAAAGCTTCGGAAACTGATGAAACAATCATATTAGAAAAGAATGATAAATTAGGTAAAAAATTACTTTTAACCGGAAATGGTCATTGTAATTATTGGAATAAAGAAATAGATATTACTAAGTATGAATCAGATTCTTTAGAGATATTAAAAAACATTATAACAGAAGATAATGTAGATAGAGTATATAAGTATTTATATAGTTTAGGCATTTATCCAAGAGAAAAAGATGGTTATTTATATCCTTATTCTAATCAAGCTTATAGCGTTAGAGAGGTATTAGAACAAAATATTAATAAAAAATCAGTTAAAGTTATTTATAACGCTAATGTTAAAGATATAAAAAAAGAAAATGGTAAGTTTATAGTATTTTTTAATGATGAATATCTTTCTTGTGATAAATTAATTATAAGTACAGGCTCTAAGGCTTATCCTAAAACGGGAAGTACTGGTGATTTGTATCCTATATTAGAAAAGCTAGGTCATAAATTAAATCCCTTATATCCAGCCTTAACTAGTCTTAAGTGCGAGGGTGAATTTCTAAAAATTTGGTCAGGTATTAGAACTGATGCTAAAGTAAGTATTTATGTAAATGATAAATTAAAAAAAGAAGAAACAGGAGAAATACAACTAACAGATTATGGAATAAGTGGCGTTTGCGTTTTTAACATTAGTAGCATTGCTTCCTCTCATCTAAATGATAACGTTACTGTAAAGATTAATTTCTTGCCTAACGTCCAAGATTTTTCTTCATGGCTTTGGCAAAGAAGCCAAGATCTTTCTAATTCTACTTTAGAAGAAATATTTGAAAGTGTTTTTAGCTACAAACTAAGCAGCATCTTTTTTCATATGGCTCATGTAAATGCGAAAGCTTATTATAAAAGTTTAACAGCCTCAGAAATTGCTAAGCTAAATGAAGTAATAACAGAATTTACAGTTAAGATTATTGGTACAGGAGATTTTGAAAAGGCTCAAGTGTGTAAAGGTGGGGTATCATTAACAAATATTGATCCTTTGACAATGGAATCCAAGAAAGTAAGTCGTCTGTATTTGACGGGAGAAATTCTTGATGTAAATGGTATCTGTGGAGGATACAATTTAGCTTTTGCTTTTATTACGGGCTTTATCGCAGGAGAATATCATGCTTAGAGTAAGGCAAATAAAAGTATCAGTATTAAACGATACACCTGAGAATATAGAAAATAGTATTTTACATAAACTAAAAATTAATAAAGATGAGCTTAAATCATATACTATTTTAAAAAAATCAATTGATGCTAGAGATAAAAACGATATTAATTTCATTTATGAAGTAAAAGTTGATGTTAATAATGAAAGCTTTTTCCTTAAAAGAAATAATAATGACATAGTTTTTTATGAAGAAAAAAGCTATCATTTTATTACAAAAGGTAATATTAAACTTAATAAAAGACCTATTATTGTTGGTGCGGGACCCGCGGGTTTATTTTGTGCTCTTGTTCTGGCCGAAGAAGGATATAAGCCTATAATTATTGAAAGAGGCAAAACTGTTGAAGAAAGAGTAAAAGATGTAAACCTATTTTGGGAAAAAGGTATATTAAATCCTAATAGTAACGTTCAGTTTGGTGAAGGTGGCGCAGGTACTTTCTCTGATGGTAAATTAAATACTCTTATAAAGGATAGTGAAGGTTATGGTAAAAAAGTATTAGAAACCTTTGTTAAATATGGAGCTCCCAAGGAAATACTATATTTAAATAAACCTCATATTGGTACTGACCTTTTACAAAATATTATCAAAAAGATGCGTGAAGATATTATCTCAATGGGTGGCTCATTTCTTTTTGAAGAAACACTTGAAGACTTAGTTATTGAAAATGATAAATTAAAACAAATTAAGACGAGTAAAAATCTTCTTGATACAGATGTCTTAGTTCTTGCTATAGGCCATAGCGCTAGAGATACTTTTACAATGTTAAATAATTATCTAACTATGGTATCTAAACCATTTGCTATAGGAATAAGAATATCGCATCCCCAAAGAATGATTAATGTAAGCCAATATGGTAAATACGCCGATATACTTCCAGCAGCCGACTATAAGTTAACATACACCGCCAAAAGTGGTCGAGGCGTTTATTCATTTTGTATGTGCCCCGGGGGATTTGTCGTCAATTCTTCCAGTGAAGATAAAGCTTTAGCAATAAATGGCATGAGTAATAATAAAAGAAATGAAGATAATGCTAATAGTGCCATTGTAGTTACTATTGATAGTAAAGACTATGGAACAAATGCCTTAGATGGCATAGAATATCAAAGAAAATTAGAAAAACTAGCTTACCAAATTGGTGAAGGAAATATTCCTACCCAAAGATGGTATGATTTTAAGAATAATATTGTTACTAAAGAATTAGGTAAAATAAAACCTATTTATAAAGGAAATTATCATTTAACAAATTTGCATGAAATATTACCAGAATATATTTGTCATGATTTAATTGAAGCCATTGAATATTTTGGCTCAAAGATCAAAAACTTTAATAATGATGACGTTTTAATTAGTGCCATAGAAAGTCGTACTTCATCGCCTGTAAGAATTATTAGAAATGAGGACTATGGGGCTAATATAAGTGGTATATATCCATGTGGTGAAGGAGCTGGATATGCTGGCGGTATAACTAGTAGTGCTATAGATGGAATAAAAATAGCTCAAGCTATAATTAAGAAATATTATATGTAAAGTAAATTTTGGAATATAAAATTTACTTTATTTTTTTGCTATACTAATAATGGAGATGATAAAAAATGTTTGTAGGTGAAAATCCAATTCATATTAACGTTAGTTCAAAAGATGATATAGCTCCTTTAGTATTATTACCTGGTGATCCCTTAAGAGCTAAATATATAGCGGAAACTTTCTTAGAAAACGCTAGACTAGTTAATTCTGTTCGGGGTATGTATGCTTTTACGGGCTTTTATAAAGGCCAAAAAGTAACTGTTATGGGTAGTGGCATGGGAATGCCCTCAGCAAGTATTTATATATTTGAATTAATTCATTATTTTGGCGTTAAGAAAATTATAAGAATAGGTACATGTGGAGCTATTGATCCATCTGTCGAGATTGGTGATGTTATTTTAGCGGAAAAAGTTTATTCAGAATCTAATTTTGCTTATACTTATAATAACTATGAAGGCCATGTTGTCGTATCTGATAAGTCATTAAATGAAGATGTTGCAAAAGCTGCAATGGAAAATAATGTAAACTTAGCTAAAGGTATGATTACAACAATGGATGTATTTGGCCCATATATTGATGTTGATAGAGTACTTAATAGAATTCCTAAGAAATATCATATCTTAGCAGAAGAAATGGAAGCCTTTGGCGTTATTCATGTTGCTAACACTATGAATTGCGAGGCAACATGTCTTATTACCGTTGTTGATTCTAAGTTTTCTAAAATAGTTCTATCAAGTGAAGATCGTGAACAAAAGCTTAATACAATGATAACTATTGCATTAGATGCAATTATTAAAGATAATTGTTAAACACTGACAAATTTTAAAGATATATCGCTATCTTTCTTGACAGTAAATTTTATTATGTGATAACATTTAAGTATAATAGCGGAGGAGAAAATGGAAAAAAGAAATACTTTATTATTAACAGTAATTGCTATAGCAACATTACTAGTAGCAGTAGTGGGTGCTACATTTGCTTATTTTGCGTCAACTATAAATACAAATAATGGTGATGTTAACCTTAATCTTCAAACATCAGATAATAGAGCAGTATTTACTTCAAGTGCAAGTGGCGGAGTAAATATTACTGTTGACTCTTATATGATGCAACAACATGATGCAGTTGAAGGTGATGATGGAAATGTATCAAATAATACTGCAATTGCGGGCAATTTAGTTGGAAATGCTAATATAAATGTTACTTTACAAGCTTCAGAACAAGACCATGAAACAACGTGTACATATGACTTAGTGTTTAAATGGGATGATACTAGTCAAACAAATTTTAAAAATGATAATGGATATAGTGATTTAAATACAAAAAAAGAAGGTGTAGGCACATCCCATAAATATTATCCAACGGAATATTATGTCAGAACTGGGTATAAAGACAGCCAAAACAGCGATGGCTTAGAAGGATTTAAAGAATTTACTATTGAGATTAACTCAATGACATATACTAACGGGTCGGACGAAGGTGGTACTTCAAACGAAGACTTGGCAGAAGTAAATATTGATGCTATTAAAAAAGTGGAAGATGGCAAAATAAAATTATTGGAGGGAGAAGAAATAACTAGTACAGCTACCAGCATAGGTGAAGCTCCACATGTTATTTATACTATTGAGTTTCGCTTTTACAACTTAAATAAAGACCAATCTCACTTGATGGGTAAAAAGTTTGCGGGCACTGTTTCTGTTGAAAATATAATTTGCTAATTATAACTTAAAGGATAGAATTAATTATGGAAAAACGTAATACTTTAATACTAACCATAATAGCAATAATTGCTCTTCTTACATCTGTAATTGGAGCAACTTTTGCTTTCTTTATGGCTGAAATTAATACTGCCAAAGGAAATGTTAATTTAACATTAAATTCTTCAAGTAACAAAGCTGTGTTTACGGCTTCGTCAACTGGAGATGTTAATATAAATGTTGATGCTTATATGATGCAAGTTCATGATGCTACTAATGGTGAGATTACATCCAATAATGCTGAGATAGCAAATAATTTGAAATCAAATGCAAGTATAAATGTTAGTTTAACAGCTTCGGAAGATAATCAAGAAACCAAATGTACTTATGATCTTGTCTTTGTATGGGATAATGAAAGTGCAAATAATTTTACTGAAAAAACTACCGCTGAAGAAAAAGCAAGCAATGGTAGCAAGTATTATGAAAGTAAGTATTATGTAAGATCAAATAATACAACTGTTGAAGGCTTTAAAGAATTTACTATTGAGATAGATGAAACTTCTGGCTTACAAACAGATGAACCTCTTACTTCATCTCAAAGCCTTACAGAGGTAAACATGGATACATTTAATATTGATAGTGATGGGAAAATGACTCTGCTTAAAACCCAAGAAATTTCCAGTAGAAGTAGATCTACTAGTACTGTAGCAAATTATAATATTACTTTTAGATTCTATAATTTAAAATCTGATCAATCTTCTTTAAAAGGTAAAAAATTTAAAGGTAAGGTAGTAATTGAAAGCGTTATATGTTAAAATTATAGACAATAGGGAGGAAAAACAATATGGGAGATAGCAAGAAGATGATATTATCGGGCCTTGCCGTTGCAGCTTTATTAATAGCCGTAATGAGTGCATCTTTTGCGTATTTTGCCGCGAACGTTAATATTGATGATAAAATTAAATTGAATCTTAATTTGTCAGAGAATAAGGCATCATTTATAGCTACAGCATCTGGAAGTATTGACTTAAAGGTTGAGTCATACATGATGCAACAACATGATGCTAGTGAAGATAACACTTCAAACAATACAGAGATTGCAAATAAACTTGTAGCAAATGCCAACATTAATGTTTCATTAACGGCATCTGAAACGGGGCATTTGTCTAGTTGTTCATATGATTTAGTATGGGTTTGGGAAAATGATAGTACTAATTTTACTGAAGGAGATGGAAATGGAAATAATCTTTCGACTGCTAATGGAAAAGTAAATAGTCAAGAAATATATCCTTCAAAATATTATATTAGAACTGAAAATAATCAAAATTATACAACTGATTTTAAGGAATTTACTATTGAAGGCATTCAAACTCATCCGGGCACTGAAGAAAGACCATCAAGTGGATCTCTTTTTGAGGAAAAAAATATTGATCAATTTGAAAAGGTAGAAAATAGTGATGAAAAATTGTATTTAAAAAAAGGTGAAACAATTTCTACCGAGAATAATACAAGTGTAGATTATGAATTTATCATTAGATTTTACAATTTGCCAAATGACCAGTCGAGTTTAATGGGCAAAAACTTTAAAGCTCATGTTGCAGTAGAAAATGTTGTCTGCTAGCAATTAAGGAAGGAATAATAATGGAAAGAAGAAATACTTTATTACTAACAGTAATTGCGATTGCAACATTACTAGTAGCGGTAGTCGGTGCTACATTTGCTTATTTTGCATCAACAATTAATACAAACAATGGTAATGTTAATCTTAATCTTGAAACATCAAAAAATAGAGCTGTATTTACCTCAGCTGCTTCTGGTGGAATAGACATTAAGGTTGAATCATACATGATGCAAGAGCATGATGCTGTTGAGGGTGATGCTGGGAGCATGTCAGATGACGAATCGATAAATGCCACATTAACTAATAATGCTAATTTAAACGTAACTTTATCAGCATCAGAAAATAATCATGAAACAACGTGTACATATGATTTAGTATTTAAATGGGATGCTGAAAGCCAAAAAAACTTTGAAAATGAACAAACTAAGGCTGAACTTGATGGTCCTGAAGCAAAATACTATAAAAGTAAATATTATGTAAGAACCGATACTAACAATTCTAATGATTTTAAAGAACTTACAATTGAAATTAATGTAACTGCCGGTGTTGAGGGCCAAGAAGACGAAAGGCCCGGCGAAAGCGAACTAATAGCAGAGACAAATATTGATACTTTCAGTGTTGATGATTCTGGCAAAATGACGCTTAAAAGTGATGAAACGATTACTAGTGAGAGCACAACTAATAAATCATATTCTAACTATAACATTATTTTTAGGTTTTATAATTTAAAAAATGATCAATCAAATTTGATGAACAAGAAGTTCAAAGGAACTATAAGCGTTGAAAATATTGTTTGTTAATGAGAATTAAAAGGTGAATTATGGAAAGAAGAAATACTTTATTAATAACAGTAATTGCTATTGCAACATTACTTGTAGCGGTAGTCGGCGCTACTTTTGCTTATTTCGCATCAACAATAAATACGAATAATGGAAATGTTAATCTTAATCTTGAAACATCAGACAACAAAGCTGTATTTACCTCATCTGCTACCGGTGGCATAGACATTAAGGTTGAGTCATACATGATGCAACAACATGATGCTGTTGAGGGTGATGATGAAAATATGTCTAATGATGATGACATAAATGCATTGTTAACTAATAATGCCAATCTAAATGTAACTTTGTTGGCTTCAGAAGATGACCATGAAACACAATGTACATATGATCTTATATTTAAATGGGATAATGAAAGTGGGAGTAATTTTACTGATGTGGAAACAAAGGAACAACCAGAAGGCTCTAGTGAAACAAAATTCTATAAAAGCAAATATTACGTGAGAACTGATACTAGTAATTCCGATGCTTTTAAAGAGCTTACAATTGAAGTTAATGTAAACGCGGGAGTTGAAGATCAAAAAGAAGAAAGGCCTGACGAAAGCGAATTAATTTCTGAAAGAAATCTAGATACTTTTAACGTTAATGATTCAGGGAAAATGACGCTTATAAGCGGGGAAACAATTACTAGCGTAAGTAAATCTAAAAAATCATATTCTAACTATAATATTATTTTTAGATTTTATAATTTAAAAAATGATCAATCAAAACTTATGGATAAGAAGTTTAAGGGAACTATAAGTGTCGATAATATAGTTTGTTAAGAGGTGGATTTATGGAAAAAAGAAATACTTTATTACTAACAGTAATTGCTATTGCAACATTACTAGTTGCTGTAGTTGGCGCTACGTTTGCCTATTTTGCATCAACAATTAATACAAATGATGGAAATGTTAATCTTAATCTTACGGCATCAAACAATAAGGCTGTATTTACATCGAGCTCTACAGGTGGAGTAAATATCAAAGTAGAATCATATATGATGCAGGAGCATGATGGCGTTGAGGGTAATGATGGCACTTTGTCTAATAATGCAACAATAAATACAGCTTTAACAAATAGTGCTAATATAAATGTTACTTTACAGGCTTCAGAATCTGGCCATGAAACTACATGTACTTATGATTTAGTATTTGAATGGAGTAGTACTAGCCAAAGTAATTTCACTGGTGATACTTATAGTGGTCTAGAATCAAAACAAAATGGCGTAGGAATATCAAATACGTATTACCCTACTAAATATTATGTTAGAACAGGCTATAAAAATAGTGAAAGTGAAAATGAAGGCGAAGAGGGATTTAAAGAATTCACTATCGAAGTAAGCTCTATGACATATACGGGATCTAACGATGATAGAGGTTCATCAGGTCAATCCTTAAATGAAATAAATATTGATGAAATTAAACCGGAAAACGGGAAATTAATTTTACTAAAAAATGAAGAAATAACTAGTACAAGTAATAATTCGAGTGATTTGCCACGAATTGAATATCAAATTGATTTTAGATTTTATAATTTGAAGAAAGATCAATCCCATTTGATGGGTAAAACATTCGCGGGTACCGTTTCTGTTAAAAATGTAATTTGTTAGTATTGTAAAATAAAAAGACGGGTATTGCTACTCGTTTTTTGATTGGAATAAAATTACTCAATAAAAAACCTTTAGATTTTAACTAAAGGCTTTTAGTTTATATATTATTTCCAAATGCTAGGTTCTTTTGATTCTTCTTTTTTAACACATACTTGATGATATTTACCTCTACCAGTTCTTTGGTAACCAGGTATATAAGTTTGTGAGCTAAATATGTAATCGACATCAGTCCATGTAGGGTTGACAGTTGATACTGATGTACTATGACACATGTTATCTCCTCCTAATACATATCCGTCTTCACAAGAATTGTATTGGAATTCTGAATCTTTCTTAATGTAACATAATGTGCCTTTTAATTCAGCGGCTGCATTTTCACAATAATATTCATCATCAGATTGAACGTATTTATAACATGTCATTGTTGAGCCACTTCCTGAAGAAGTATAATCTGAAGGACATTTATAGTATACATAACCACCTGTGTATTTAGCGTCTTTATAAGTCTTACAATTAGTACCATTATCACTATAACCACTTGGGCAACTCTTAATTTCTTTTGTTGTACCATTAGTTTTTATATAACATGTTGAACCACTATCAGTGTATCCAGAAGGACAAGTTCCATTTGTAGTTCTTGTTAATTTATTAGTATAAGTATAGCAATAGTCACCAATTGGTGTGTAACCTGCAGAACATGTTGTTTTAGTTGTCGTTGTTACCTTTTGTCTTATATAACAATTAGTACCATTATCAGTATATCCGTCAGGACATTTCTTGGTAGTTGTTACATTACCAGGTGATTCTACTAAACATTTATCTCCTGATAACTTACCTTGAGAACATGTATAGTATGAAGTTCTTCTATAAATTGAATAAGTATAAACTTTAGAACCAAATACAGATCCTTCACCAACTTTTACTTTCTTTTCAAGTTCATGAACATATTCTGTTTCTGGTTTACTAGTTTGATAAGTTTTAACTGGGTTACCCCATGGAGTATAAGTTTTAACAGCACTTACAGTTTTAATACACTTGTCACCTGAAGGTTGAGTACCTGATGGGCAAGTAACTTTAGTACTAACTATCTTATCAGCATATTTATAGCAGTAGTCACCATTTTGAGTATATCCATTTGGACAAGGTTCAGTAACAGTGGTTTTAGTTCCAGGAACTTTTTTATAACAATTAGTTCCGTTATCAGTATATCCGTCAGGGCAATATGATTCAGTCGTACCGCCAACTCTATCAGCATACTTGTAGCAGTAGAATCCTACAGGATTGTATCCACTTGGACATTCAATAACATAAGTAACCACTTTATCTTTATAAAGTACACATTTATCACCAACCAAAGTACCTTCGGTACAGTAATAATGTCCATCAGTTACATCACGAATTGGGTCAGTATAAACTTTATAAGGTTCTCCCTTATTAACTTTGGCATTTTCAACGACTGTAGTAGGGTCAGAGTAGTGTGGAGTAGGAGCTACAGAATTTGTAGATTCCATAACACAGACAGAACCACTTATATTATATCCGTTAGGACAGTTTACAGATCTTTTAACAAATTCATATTCATAACTTACTGTACAAGTTGTAGGTATTTCTTCGACTGTACAGTTAAAGTCTTTACAATAAACAGTACTATCACCATTTCCATTTGTAGTATTACTTGAGTTATTGGAAGATGGATTCTTTTCAACGTCTAAATCTACTTTGTCATCAGTTTCATCAACGATAGTGTTACCATCTTTGTCAGTAACTGTTGTTGATGACTTAATTTTTTCAATAGTACTATCAGATTTATCAGCACAAACTAAGTTAGATTTAACTCGATATTCATCGTTACTTGTTTTAGTTATTGATACATAACTTTCTTCAATATCACATGTTTCATTGCCATATTTTAATTCTTCAATAGCACCCATATCAATTAGTTCACTTAAACTAGTTTGAAGTGTGCCACCAACTTCATCAGGAAGTTGACCTGCGAAGAATTGTTTGGCAGTTTGATGTAATAAATCTAGATTATCCGCAAATTGTTGATCATTATTTACTGTTTTGTTACTATTTGTTTTATTAACAAGGAAAACTATTAAAAAGATAATAATTAAGACAGCAATTACACCAACGAGAATGTTAATTACACGGGAATTTTTATTACTTTTATTATACATTTCCAAAACCTCCTTTTATTTTTATCTTGATTGATTATGATAGCATGTTATGTTTTCATCAATTACAAATGAATATATGGCATTTTTTTCATTACCGATGTATGTACCACCTTTAGCATCAATATACATAAAGGCTGCAAGTTCTTCAACACATAGGGCACCATGAGTACCATCAATTCTTGGTCCAGTACCATAGATAGGTCCTAAGTTCTTACCAGATGTAAGTTCAAGTACTCTATCTTGGTTAGCAGTATACATACCTGCAATAACATAGTGAGTAGAACCAGGGCTGTTAGGACATACAGAGAAGTTAACTGCTTCACGACATACTAGTTCATTCATAACTTTAGCATATAAGAATGCTTTTTCTTCATCTTTTTGATAAATACCATTTAAGCAAAGTTCTGCAACGCGATAAATATCATAACCAGTTTCAGTCTTAGCAGAAGAGAAGTCATCTACAGATAAAGCATTGTCTGTTGATGTCATAATAATATCTATCATATCTTGATCAGTTAAATTAATATCATCTTCTGGAGCTCTTTGAACTAAGGCATCAACGCCAATAACAGGAGCAAGTTCACCAATATGATATGTTGATGCACAAACTTCATCACGATCAGTAAACCAACCTTTTTCGCCATCATTTAATTTATCAAAGTTAGCAAGTCTTAAAGCATACATAATATCATCAATTGAAATGCTTAAATCTTCTGGTAATTTAGTTTGAATACTAATAGCAAAATTGTATAAATCACTATAATTATTAATATCAATATTTTGGGCAATTAGCTTTTCTTCTTCAATATCTTCTATATGACTTGGCTCTGATGGAGTAGGCTCAGGTTTATTTGCTTCCTTCTTGCCTGCATGAGTTATTAAATAGGCAATAAGTAAAGCTAATCCGGCAGCTCCTAAACCAACACCAACATATGATAATATTTTACCAAGTAAGCTTTTGCTAGATTTTCTAGTTGGCTCTGGTACTTCACTTTCAGGAACAACACGTGTAACACGATGTGTAGTGCCTAAGTTAAGACTTTCTTTGATATCCGAAATGTCTTGTACTATTTGTGTATATTTTATTTGATAGTCTCTAAATGATTTATCTTTATCAGGTTTATCTTGAATAGCCATGTAGTCAACACTAGAATCTGTCATAACTTGTTTAAGATATTTTTTATCTTTTTTTCTTAGTGTGATATCTTCATTCTCTAGTAAAGACTTAGCTTCTTTATTACAATTAAATATTAATGTTACAATATCTACTTTGCTAGGTACAGCAGTACCAAGTATTCCTTTAATACTGTAATCAATACTTGTATATTTGTTATTTAATTCATCAAGTTGTTCATCACTTAAGCCAGAAAGAACTGCGCTAATATCCTTATCAATATCAGCGTTAGCAGAATTTATAATGCCTTTAACGGTATCATTTAAATCATCTTTAGCATTTAATGACTTAATTTCATCTTGGCAAAGTACGATAAGTGATAAAACATCCTTAGCCTTATCATTAATAGTTGTAAGCCCATTAATTACTGCAACTTTAGCTTCAAGTGTATCTGCAGATTTAATAGCATCAAAGGGAAGCGTAGAAGCAGGTGCTTTAGACCAACTATTTATTAATTCCTCTATGCCTTCATATCTTTGTTGGTACTCATCAAAGTTATCAGTATCAGGTTTATTATTAACCTCTTTAATGTCTTTTGCTACTTGTGCTCCAATCTTACGTAAATTTTCGATAGTAATTTTGCTTTCATCAAATGAATTATTTTTTAAGTAACCTTGAATTATAGCATCACACCTAAATAGTAATGCTAGTATCTCCATTTTTCTCATAATCAAAACCCTCCTTTTTGATTTATGGCGCCTATTCTAACACAAACAAAGTGAAAAGTCAACAACAACAGGACTTGCCAATATTAACATATTAAGGAAAAATGCAATAAGATTCCTAATTTCTAGGAATTTCTCGCCAATTACTTTAGCTTATAAGCTGTCAAAAGTCAACATTATTTTGACATGAAATTTGATAATGGCTAAAACGTAAATTATGATATATAATGGTTATAGGTGGTATTAAGTGTATAAATACATAATAGGAAAGATAACCATGCAAGCTTCTAGTTACATTGTACTTGAGTGTAACAATATAGGATATCTTATATATGTAGCTAATCCCTATAGCTACGAAATTGGCAATGAATATAAGGTATATCTATATAATAATGTTAAGGAAGATGAAAATACCTTATTTGGCTTTAAAAAAGAGGAAGAGTTAGAACTTTTCTTAAGGCTTATTAATGTTAAAGGCTTAGGACCTAAAATGGCAAATGTCTTTTTTGCAACTGGCTCTGTAAGTGGAATAGTAGATGCTATAAATAGAGAAAATATTCTTTATTTAACTAAATTCCCAAGAATTGGAGAAAAGATTGCTAAACAAATAATATTAGATTTGAAGGGTAAGATTGCTATAGAAACAGACATTAGTGAAGAAGATAATAATCGTGAAGATTTAATTGCTGTATTAGAGTCTTTAGGCTATAAAACGGGGGAAATTAAAAAGATTATCAAGGATATTGATGAGTCTTTATCAATTGAGGATCAAGTAAAAGAAGCATTAAAACTTTTATTGAGGTAAGTTATGGTAATAGGAATTGATTTTGATGATACATGGCGAATTATTAAGAAAAAGTATGAAGATTATTATCCAGGATTTAATGTAGATTTGCCGGAAAACTCACCTTGGGATAAGGAAAAAATTATTATGCGTAATCATCTTGACGAGATGGTATGGGATGTAAATGTCTACGAAGGACTTAAAGAGTTTTTAGATTACTGTGTTAATCATCAGATCAAAACTATATTACTAACTGCCAGGGGAGGGGATTTGCCCGAAATAATTGAACCCACTAAGGAATTTATAAAGAAAAATAACTTACACTTTGATGAAATGATTTTTAATTTAGATAAAAAAGGGGAGATATGCCAAAAATATGGGGTAAATTTAATGATTGATGACAGTAAAAGTGTTTTAGATGATGTTGAAAAATATGGTGTTAAAACCCTAAGATTTGGTATTAAAGACGATAAGCATGATTATGCATTATCATGGCGTGATGCTCTTTTATATATAAAGAAAGGAGATTAAATGAGAATAGTAGATACAGCAGAACTTTCCGAAGATTCGTTTGAAAAAAGCATTAGACCCCAAAACTTAGATGAGTATGTTGGGCAAAAAGAAATAAAAGAAAATTTAAATGTTTTTATTAAAGCAGCCAAGATGAGAGGCGAAGTTCTAGACCATGTTTTATTATATGGACCCCCGGGAATGGGAAAAACAACTTTGGCTCATATTATAGCTAATGAAATGGGGACAAATATTAAAACTACCTCTGGGCCCGCGATGGAAAAAACAGGTGATTTAGCAGCCGTCTTATCCAGCTTAGAACCTGGCGATGTTCTATTTATTGATGAAATCCATAGACTTCCTAGTTATATTGAAGAAATATTATATCCGGCGATGGAAGACTTTGTCCTTGATTTAGTCATTGGCAGTGAAGGAAAAAGTAAAAGTATTAGAATTGATCTTCCGCCCTTTACTTTAGTAGGCGCGACAACTAGATCAGGAGATTTAACAGCCCCTTTAAGAGATCGTTTTGGTATTATTAATAAACTTGAATATTACACAGATGAAGAGTTAAAAAGCATTGTAAAAAGAACGGGTAATGTATTGGAAATGGAAATAGATGATGATGCCGCTTTAGAACTTGCAAGAAGAAGTCGAAAAACCCCACGAATAGCTAATAGACTCTTTAAAAGAGTAAGAGACTTTGCTCTAGTTGAAGGTGATGGCCATATATCTTTAGATATTACAAAAAAGGCCCTTGAAAAGTTAAAGGTCGATGAACTTGGCCTTGATAATCTTGACATTGAATATCTAACTAGTCTGATAACTAAATTTAATGGTGGTCCGGTTGGAGGAGAAACAATAGCTACTTCAATTGGCGAAGAAATATCAACTGTCGAAGATGTTATTGAACCTTTCTTAATGCAAGAAGGATTTATTAAAAGAACAAAAAGTGGGCGTATTGCTACTCCAAAAGCATATGAACATCTTAAAATTGCTCATAATCATTCATTATTTTAAAAAATACTAAAATAAAAAAGGAAATTGCACCTTTATCGGGTATATATAAATATAAAGGGATAAATATATTCCTGGTAGAGGAGGTTATGGTTATGGATAACCAAAATAAGATGTATATAATAAATAAAATATTTAATAACGAGACGATTAGGACGATTTGGGATAAGGAAGAGGAAAAATATTTTATTAGTGTAGTTGATGTTGTAGGCGTTATAACGGAAAGCAAAGATAAAAGAAAGTATTGGAATAAGCTTAAAGAAAGGCTTAAACATGAAGGCAATCAGTCGGTGACAAATTGTCACCAACCGAAACTTAAAGCTTCTGATGGTAAATATTATAAAACAGATGTTGTAGATATTGAAGGGATGTTTAGAATCATTGAATCAATTCCCAGTAAGAATGCTGAGCCAATAAAGAGGTGGCTTGCTAAACTAGGAAGCGAAAGAATCGATGAAGTATTTGATCCTTCCATAGCAGTCCAAAGATCTATAGAATTGTATAGGGCTAAGGGTTATGATGAAAAATGGATTGCCCAAAGAATTCAAAATGTTCAAAGTCGTAAAAGTCTTACTGACATATGGAAAGAAAATGGAGTCCATGAAGGTAAAGAATTTGCTATACTAACTAACGAAATATACAAAACTTGGTCAGGAATGACTGCAAGTGAGTATAAAGAATACAAAGGACTTAAAAAGGAGTCCTTAAGAGATAACATGGATAATATAGAAATATCTTTAACAGATATAAGTGAGGAGGTAACAAAAAGATTAGCAGGAAAAGCAAAACCTCAGGGGTTAAATGAAAACCTTAAGGTTGCTAGGCTTGGTGGTAATGTTGCCAAAAATACTAGAAACGAAATAGAAAATTTACTAGGGGAATCTATTGTTACTAAAGAAAATCGATTAAATTATAAATATATTAATGAAAAGGATAAGATAGAGTTAAAAAAGGAGGATTAATATGCTTTTAGATGGAAAAATGGTGCGCGACGCCTTACTTGAAAATGCTAAAGTAGAAATAGAAAGGGAAAACTTAGATCTTACTTTAGCAATTATTTATGCTGGGCATTATGAACCTAGTGAGAGATATATTAAAAATAAGAAGAAATGTTGTGAAAAAGTAGGCATTAAGTCTATCGTTTATGAAATGCCTGATGTTAAATCAGAAGAAGAAATTATCAACTTAATTGAAGATTTAAATAAAGATAGTAGTGTAAATGGGATTATTTTACAAAGCCCAATTCCTAAAGGACTTGATATTGAAAAGTGTATCGAGCATATTGATCCTAAAAAAGATGTTGATGGCTTTACCAGGGAAAATTTTTACAAATTAGCTCATAATTTGCCAGGATTAAGAGCATGTACTCCTAAGGGAATTATTAAGCTTTTAGAGTACTATAATATTGATTTAAAGGGCAAAAAGGTATGTATTATAGGAAGAGGAAATATCGTTGGTAAACCACTTATATTTGAATTTTTAAATAAAGATGCTACCGTTACTATAGCCCATAGTAAGACAAGCAATTTAAAAGAAATAACATTAAATAACGATGTTATTGTTTCGGCTGTTGGAAAACCTCATATTATAACGGAAGATATGGTTAATGAGGGCGCTATTGTAATAGATGTAGGAATAACTGTAATTGATGGCAAAATCGTTGGTGATGTTGATTTTGATAATGTAAAGAATAAATGTTCTTATATCACTCCTAATCCTGGAGGAGTAGGACCAATGACTATTGCTATGATTATTCAAAATGTAATAGATGCTTATAAAGGAGGTAATATAGATGGATAAAGCATTATTAACGGCTCTTAGAAAAGAGCGAAAAAGACAAGAAGAAAATATTGAACTTATTGCATCAGAAAACTATGTATCAAATGATGTATTAAAAATGCAAGGAAGTATTTTAACTAATAAATATGCTGAAGGATATCCTGGCAAGAGATATTATGGAGGCTGCGAAAATATTGATGAAATAGAAAGTTTAGCTATTGAGTACGCTAAAAAGTTATTCGGGGCTAAATTTGCTAATGTCCAACCTCACTGCGGAAGTTCTGCCAATATGGCGGTTTATCGAGCACTTCTTAAACATGGGGATAAGGTAATGGGAATGAACTTAGATAATGGTGGTCATCTTACTCATGGACATAAATTAAGTTTTAGTGGAATTGACTATGAAATAGTATCTTATGATGTTAACCATGAAACGCAAATGCTTGATTATGATGAAATAGAAGCCTTAGCTTTGAAAGAAAAACCTAAAATGATTATTGCGGGAGCTTCGGCGTATTCAAGAACAATTGATTTTAAACGTTTTAGAGAAATAGCTGATAAAGTAGGAGCCTATCTTATGGTGGATATGGCCCATATCGCAGGTTTAGTAGCGGCAGGTCTTCATCCTTCGCCTGTGCCTTATGCTCATGTTGTTACTACAACGACGCATAAAACTTTACGAGGCCCAAGGGGAGGTTTAATTCTAACTAATGATGAAGAAATAGCTAAAAAAATTAATAAGACGGTTTTCCCAGGTATTCAAGGAGGACCACTTGAACACGTAATTGGGGCTAAAGCACAATGTTTTTATGAAGCTTTACAACCAGAGTTTAAAGTTTACCAAGAAAATGTATTAAGAAATATTAAAGCTTTAGCTACGTCTTTAGAAGAAGAAGGAATCAAGATTATTTCAGGAGGAACGGATAACCACTTAATATTAATCGATGTTAAATCTTCATGTCATATTACTGGTAAAGATGCCCAAAATCTTTTAGATACAATATGTATTACTACTAATAAAAACGCTATTCCCGGAGATACGGAAAGTCCAATGATTTCCAGTGGCTTAAGACTAGGTAGTCCTGCGATGACAACCCGCGGTTTTAATGAAGAAGAATTTAGAAGAGTTGGTAAAATTATTGCTAAAGCTTTAAAAAATAAAGACGATGAAAAATTACTAAATTCTTTGAAAGAAGAAGTTATCGAGCTTACTCATAAACATCCATTATGGTATGAAGAGGTATAGCTTTTATGGAAGTAAAGTTATTAGGTAGTGCCTCTAAGGAATTTATTGATGAGCAATTAAGAATTTGCGCCGGAGCGGGTAAACTTTCGAGAATGAAAGGTAAAGTACAAGATGCCTTAGATAGTTTTGCAAGCCCCGAAGAAGCTTTAAAGTTTATCAAGAGAGTAATTAAAATGGGCCATACTTCGACTATTGATCATGATTATATGGTCTTTTCGTTATCTGAAGTAAGTCCTGCGATTGAGCAAACGATAATTGCCGAAAGATTTTCTTCTTTTACGATAAAATCGCGAAGAGAAGTAGATTTTAGAACCGTTGGTTACTACACACCTGATTTTCACGATAAAAATGGCAATTTACTTTCTAACAATGAAGAACTTAAAGAAAAATATAATTCTCATATGAGATATTTATTTGATAGCTATTCTACTTTTGTTGATAATGGCATTAATAAGGAAGATTCAAGATTTATCTTACCTTATTCTTATCATGCAGAAATTATTATGGGTCTTGATGCAACGGCATTAGCTCGAATGATAATTTCTATGACTAAAGGCGTTCATTCTAATATAAGTGAATTTAAAGAATTTGGCGAAAAATTAAAGGAAATCGCGGCAACCAGAGCTCCATATCTTGAAACGGTAATAGAAAGTAGTGATGTAACTAACTCTTCTGAAATAGAGACTTTATTAAATGATTATGTTAAACCAAGAAATTATAAAACAACTGATAAAATAGAGTTAATTAGTTACACTAAAGATGTAGATAATTTGCTATTTATAAATGCTATTGCAAGAATATATGGTTACACCTTTAAAGACGCAAGCAAAATATATAAAGAAAAAATTGCTAACAATGAAGATTTAAAGAAAAAATTAATGAAAGCTATTTGTGAAGATGAAACTCATGAAGATTTAAAACAAGTTAATTTTCGCTTTAACTTAAGTGTACCATTTGCAGTTTTAACGCACTATACTCGTCATAGAAGACTTTCTTTATCAATCCCAGCATTTGTTCCTAATGTTGATGTTACAAAATATTTAACTCCACCGAGTATTGAAGAAAATAAAAAGTTATTTGAATTATATAAAGAAATATATAAGAAAAATGCTGAGATATACAACGAATTTTTAAATATGGGTATTAGAGAAGAAGATTTAATATATTTTACTTTATCAGGAAATTTAGTTAATATTACCATTAACTTTGATGGGGAAGCTTTTAGATGGATATGTCGTTTAAGAATGTGTACTAAAGCTCAATGGTGTATTAGATATGCTGTCAATAAAATGCAGGCCGAGGTAGCTAAAGTATCAAAATATTTTGCCGCGAATCTTGGACCTGATTGTGTTACCAAACATAAATGTGGCGAAGGTAAAGAATCGTGTGGTAGAATTAATGCTATCTTAAAAGCAATAGGAGATAAAAATGAGTAAGGGTAAAATTATTGTAATCGAGGGAACTGATTGTTCAGGCAAAGCTAGCCAAACAGAATTATTAGTATCCTACTTAAAAGCTAAGGGCCAAAGAGTTACTCAATTTTCCTATCCTCGCTATGATACGCCAACAGGTAAAATAATTGGTGGTCCCTATCTAGGTAAAAGTTATATTTGTGATGGATGGTTTAAGGAAGGTGCTGATGCTGTAGATCCACGAGTAGCTAGTTTATATTATGCTGCAGATAGGCTCTATAATGCCAAAGAAGTACAAGATAAATTAGATGAAGGATACATAGTCATTCTTGATCGTTATACTTATAGTAATATGGGCCATCAGGGAGGCAAATATCGTAATAAAAAAGACCGATATAAAATGTATAAATTTATTGAAACTTTGGAATTTGATTTACTAGGATTGCCTAAGCCTGATGCCGTTATTTTCTTGTATATGCCTCCGGATGAAGCTAAGTCATTAAGATTAGAAAGAGCAGAAAAGCTGGATGAACATGAAAAGAATGATGACCATTTAAGACATGCTGCTCAAAGCTATTTAGATATGGCAAAGCTCTATGATTTTAAGGTCATAAACTGCGTTATAAATGGTAAAGTAAGAACGAAAGAAGATATTCATAAAGATATTATCAAGATTTATGAATCCTTAGATAAAAATACTAATAGAGAATCGATATAAGTTTTAACAAAAAAGCTTTTTTTACCATGAAAGTTATGGTATTATAATAGTGAGGTAAAATGGTATGAAAAAGTGGCTAAGAAAATATATATTACCCCATAAGAAAAGCTATATTGCTTTAGCTATAGTTTTTTTAATTGTAGTTATTGCATCCGCAGTTGTTTATTTTTCTTATGCATATTATATTTCTAATACGGAAAATCTAATCGTATCAGGTACTGCTAGTATTGAAGGGATAGATATACGGCTTAGAATGTATGTTCAAGATGAAAAAAATGGTGAACCTATTGAAAGTTATTATGAAGTTACCGAAGTAGAAAAAGATAAATATTTATATAATCCCGAATTAACGCATTGCTCAGATGGCGAGTCTATAGTTTCTGTAGATAGAAATGTATTTACCGTTTCATATGGTCAAAAAGGTAGTTGTTCAGTCTATTTTGACCTTGTAGATAAAAAGAAAGATATATCTATTAAAACGTATGTTGAAGAAGAAAGTGGAAAATTTAAATATAATGGCACTGGCACAGTTGATATGAATACCTACGAGTTAAGTAAAGAACTATCTGACTGCACAACTAATGGTGAAATTACAGATGATAATAAAGCTGATTTTACAGGTAAGGGAAGCTGTGTAGCGGTTTATGTAAAAAAGAATAATAATCCTGCTCCTGCAGAGGAAGTTCCATCATCTGATGAAACCAACACATAAAAACACAATTTTTCACAATTGTGTTTTTTTAGGCTATAATTCACGCATTTTATCTTTATCTTTAAAAGGGTTGTTTTTATCAATGCGGTCAACAAATAAAATGCCATTTAAATGATCTATCTCGTGTTGAAAAGCTACTGCTATTTCTTCACGGACTCTAATAGTATGTTCATTTCCATCGATATCGTTATATTTTACCGTTACTCTTGCATGTCTTGGTACGATACCTTCAACATAACGATTAACTGATAAACATCCTTCACCTTCGCCAACATAAACTAATTCTTCGCTTTGCGCAATTATTTCGGGGTTAATGATGATGTGAGTTTCAAACTTATTAGAATCTTCATCTTTGTTAGCAATTACAAATATTCTTTTGGGAATGCCCATTTGCACAAAAGCAAGTCCCATTCCTGGCCTTAAATGACATTTTTTAGCAATTTCTTCATCTTGCGATAATTCTAAGAATTTAATACTATCATAAATTAATTTTTTGTCTTTATCTGATAGGGGAAATATAACAGTTTTGGAAACTGTCCTTAATATTTTATCTTTTTCATCTAATACTTTAATTTTTGGTACTTCCATAAAATAACCGCCTTTTTCATTTGCTATTGTATCAGAAAATAAAAAAGTAAGCAATTGAATGCTTACTAATTTTTATTAATTGTTATTATTTTGGTTAGTACCAAATCCCCAAGCGCCGATGATAATTACAAGTAGGATAAATAATACTATCCATATTGCCGCACCAATGCCATAGCCTGATGTATATCCACCGTAAGTGCCACCACAACAAGGAGAATATGCGCCATTACCACCATAATAGCCATTATTTCCGTAATAATACATTTTAAACCTCCTTTATGTATCTATTATAAGATAAGCGAAAGTTTTAGTTTTGACACTCTTAAAAATGGATTTATTGTAAATTTATATTTATAATGCTAAAATTATAATCTTGAGTTTTGCAGTAAAAATGAGCAAACCTAGCAGTTATAAGGCTTTGCTCATTTTTTGCATCTTGTGTAA
>CANQFJ010000012.1 GCA_947598485.1 uncultured Bacilli bacterium
AGGAAACATAAAACATATTATAATCACTCTTATTTCAGTTTTAAACTATAAAACTGACTTCCAAAAGAAAATCAATATATGTAGCAAAAACATCTTTTATCTATTGAATTTATATTAAAATATGTTATAATTAATACCAGTTGCAGGTGTAGTTTAGTGGCAGAATAATAGCCTTCCAAGCTACTGATGGGAGTTCGATTCTCCTCACCTGCTCCATTTTAAGAATTAACTAGTCTTAGAAATAGACTAGTTTTTTTAAGCCCATCAGTAGCATGGAAGGTATCAAGAAATCTTCCGTCTACTTTCATTTTTTAAATACATATTTTCTATAATATCATCAAAAACACTATACCATTTGATTTGAACGCAGAACCTATCCTTTTCATATAAAGGATTATGGTTTAGGCATCTATTTTTGGGTTGTACGGTCAGGACGCTAAAATGTACTGTAGAAGAATAATTATCTTTTTTAGACATTATTATTTTTATAATATCTTCCTTTGTTATAAAAACAAAATCATCTACTTCACCATAAATTAATGCAGAAATAGGATACATTGAATTAGTGCCTTTAAGAATAAATCTTTCAATAGCTTTTTTCAATAAATCTTCATTTTTTAACTCACTATTAATCCTATCTATGCTTTTTTGATTTTCCTTTTTATATTCTTCTGTAGATATTCTTGTTAGCCCTTTGCCATTTGTTGTTCCATCTGCATAGTGAAATTTTAAATAATCTATTATGCAATCGCGAGATATGTTATTCTTTATTAAAAAACTAATAAACTCACTGATAGGTTCAACATGAACAGAATTTTTAATTCCTTTTTTGATGCTAATACCTCGAATTTTTTTATTTATCCTAACTAAAATATCGGCTTTTTGCTTAAAATGATTAAGCCAACATTTTATAATAGAATCCTCTTGTTCGCCCGGAAATAAGCTATCAATCAAATCTCTAAACAAAGGAGGCAATTCCTTGATCGTCTTATTATTTAGTCCTAACACAAAATTAAATTCATTATTATATCCATTTATAGAGCTCATTTCTTTCACCTCTTAATAATATATATACCCGATAAATGGCCAATTTCCTTTTTTTAAAGTATTTTTTTGTTATAAAATTTTAGCAAAGGCTTTTAAATAGACTAATACTAGGCTGTTTAATAAGCACATGATATAATAAGTATGTTAGGAAAGATTGTGATGTTATGTCAGTAGTAAAATGTAAGAATTGTAGGAAAGAGATAAGTAAAAAAACAAGTATATGTCCTCATTGTGGTGTTAAAACACATCCTATAAAAGATATAGTAAAAGTAGTTATAATCGTATTAGTAGTTCTTATAATTTTAGCTTTGGTTCGTTTTATGTTAAGTGGCAGTTTGACTAGTGCAATTAAAGAAAATTTAGAAAAATCTAAATATAAAAAATATATTGGCAATTTTGAATTGGTAGGTACTATTGAAGATTATGAAAATGCTTTTAGTGGGAATGTATATTTAAATGATGGTTCTAAAATGAATAAATCTTACAAAATAGAAGATATAAGGAAAACATTAAATTTAGAAAACGAAGAAACTGATTTTTATAAATATACTTTTTTGCTTGATTATGAGTTTGTATATAATACAAAACAAGATTATGCAATTTTAAATGTTGGCAGTATTAGTGATGAAAGTGTTTATGCCTGTTTTAAAGTTGATAAAAATAATTTAAAGCAAACAAATTGCGTCGCCGAATTTACAAATGGCTTGCCATATATTGAAAATATAGGCTTGAAATATAAAAAACTAAATTAGGATATAAATTTGGACTAAGACCTATTAGAACACTAGTATTTTAAAGCGTTTTAAAAGACTTTATTGTTTTGCTTATTAAATAGTTATAGTGTTTTGTTTAAATATCTTTTTCTTAATTGAGGAAATTCCTCTAAGGATTCTTCAGGATATTGCAATAAAGAAATAATTCTTTTTACTACTAAAAGATCTCTTTGGCTTCCGCTTTTTTCATTATAATACTGCTCTAACAATTCATCTGTTATAACTCTATCTTCATCTAGACCATAACAAGCATGATTTTGATAAAATCTTGCATTATAAACAAATAATGTTTCATTAAGTTTTGGAATTCTTTCATTATTTTTTATTTTGTTTTGAAGTTCTTGTATTACTTCTTCAATAGATTTACAACCAAGTGGCAATGTTGAAACAACACCATCCTGAGATTGAATATCAGCATAAAAATTAATAGCCTCTAACATTGATTTTTCGGAGTTCATACCAGGATAAGTATCATTTAGATATTTTATGCCATTTATAATTGCAAATCTTTCAGCATCAAGTTCGTATTTTACATTTCCTTTATTAAGTAAATAATATGCATCAAAGAAATAGCGAATATATAACATTAGTTCTGAATTAAAAACGTCATTTTGAGTATATCCATCAATTTCTTGGCCTTCATAAATAACTCTTCCTTGCAAAAAGTGCCTAAACTCATGACCAGTACACAAGGCTATAAAAGCATAAAAGCTATCATAATCCATTATTCCCTTTTCTAAAGCGAATTGGGCATATAACATGTTAGGTACATTAATAAATATTTTATGTTGATCACCAACATGTTGATACCAACCTACATTATTTCGACGTGATTCTTCATCCTTATGAGTAAGTATGAAATCATTACTTCGACTATCAATTCTTTTATAATAATTTAATAACTTATCAACAAAGTTTACAGCGCTTTGTTCATTAATTTCTTTAAAGTACATTTGTTACTCACCCCTTGAAATAGATTAGGTTATATTATAACACAAAAGTTTTTAATTTATAGTTTTTACTACATATATGTTTTTTTACTACATATATATAATGTAAAACTAGTAATGTTGTTAAAAAAGCTATAGTATGATAAAATTTATATATGTGTATATTTCGTTAGTGAGGAGATAATGATTGGTGACAAAAGAGTATAAAAGACGATTTGGTGATCGAAAATATGCCAGAAGAGTAAGAAACTTAAAGGGAATGGAACAAATAAACATAGATTTAAAACCTAACAGATCTGTAAGCTATGTTTATATAAACCAAAAGATGGATGTTACTAATTTAGCAAAATACTTAGAAAAGAAAAAAGCTGAAGGAATACATATAACATATTTCCACGCTTTCTTAGCAGCCATAGGAAGAACTTACCACTTAAGGCCAAGACTTAATTACTTTATTTCAAATCATCATCTTTATGAGCATAATGAAGTAGCTATATCATTTGTTGCTAAAGTTGCATTTAATGAACATTCTGAAGAAATGATGACGATTATTCCTATAGAAGAAAAAGATAACATATTCACTATAAGTGAGAAAGTCACTAATATGGTATCTCAATTTAGAGATAAAAAAATTGAAAAAGAAGGAGCAAATTCCGCGATTGATATAGTTGGTAAACTACCTAATATTATCAGAGTACCTTTAGTAAACTTTCTTAAGTTCTTAGATAAGAAGGGACATTTACCATCATCATTAATAAAAGATAATCTTTACTATAGCAGTATCATTGTATCAAACCTAGGCTCTATAAAATGTGGAGCTATTCATCATAATATGAATGACTTTGGTTGCTGCTCAGCAATTGCTACTATGGGTGAAGTTAAAGATGAAGAAATAATTGACGAAAAAGGGGAAAAACATATAAGAAAAATTTGTGAATTTGGTATTAATTTAGATGAAAGAATAGGCGATGGCTATTATTTTTCTAAATCAATACATTTATTACAATATTTATTTGATAACCCTGAGTTATTAGAGGAGGATTCTAATGCGCAAGTCAAAATTGAAGAAATTAGATAAAGAATTAAGACCTTGGTTAGATTATTACAAAGAAGATGGCATAGAGGCTAATCTAGAATATCCCGAATATTCTCTTTCCGATATGCTTTTTGAAGCCGCGGAAAAGTATCCTAACAACATGGCTTTTTATTACTATGGAAAAAGAGTTAATTTCCATGATTTTGCTGAAAAAATAAAAATGGCTGCAAAGGCTTTAAAAAACTATGGTGTTAAAGAAAATGATAAAATAACTGTATGTATGCCTAATACGCCTGAAGCTATTATTATTTTTTATGCCATAAATATGGTTGGAGCTATAGCTAATATGGTTCATCCCCTTTCTAGTGAAAAAGAGCTTGAATATTACGTTAATTTAGTTGATAGTAAATATATCTTTGTTATCGATGCTGTTTTTGAAAAAGTATACAAGTTAAAAGACAGCACTAATTTGAAAAAAATAATTGTGGCTAGAGTGTCGGAAGAAATGAATGTCGTTTTATCCGGAGGATATTGGCTTTCTAAAGGAAGAAAGATAACTATTCCTAAAAATGATCCTAAAGTAGTTATGTGGAGTGAATTTATTTATAATTCACGTAATTATCAAGGTGATATTAAAGAAAATAGAACCGCTTATGACCCTGCTGTTATTCTTTATAGTGGTGGTACTACAGGAAATCCTAAGGGAATACTTCTTTCTAATTTAGCATTTAATGCAATGGGGATGGGCGCCAAGGCAATGATTAAGCAAATTGTTCCGGGGGCTACGGCTTTATCTATACTTCCCGTCTTTCATGGCTTTGGCCTAGCAGTTAACATTCATACACCTTTAGTTAATGGCATGGGATGTGTATTAGTACCACAATTTGAAAAGAAAAAATTTGGCGATTTAATAAGAAAAACTCAACCTTCGTTTATAATTGGTGTTCCAACATTATACGAAGCTTTAATAAGTGCCAAATTTGGCCCTAGAGATCTTGAGTGTGTTAAAGCTACTATTTGTGGAGGAGATGCTCTTAATAAAACATTAAGGGATAAAGTCAATGCCTTTTTAGAAGAACATGGCTCTGATGCGCGCATTAGGGTAGGCTATGGTCTTACAGAAGCTACAGCAGCTTGTTGCTTAAGCCCTGAAAATGCTTTTGATGATGGTATTATTGGTGCACCATTTCCTGATGATTATATTAAGATTGTTAAACCAGGTACTCATGAAAGAGCCGAAGTAGGCGAAGATGGCGAAATATGTGTAAGTGGACCTTCGGTTATGATGGGCTATTACAATAATGATAAAGAAACTATGCAAACATTAAGATATCATGAAGATGGTAAACTATGGCTTCATACAGGTGATGTTGGTGTTTTAAAGGAAGATGGTTTCTTCTATTTCTCACAAAGAATTAAGAGAATGATTATCTCAAGTGGTTATAATGTATATCCAACTTATATCGAAGGAATAATAAATTCCCATTATGCGGTTTTAACTTCTACCGTTATAGGAATACCTCATCCTTATAAAGGACAAGTAGCTAAGGCTTTTATCGTTTTAAAGGAAGGATTTAAACCTACAAAACAAATTGAAAAAGAAATAAAAGAACTATGTATTCAAAATGTTGCTGTTTATGCTCTACCACATGAATATGAGTTTAGAGATAAACTACCTCAAACATTAGTAGGTAAAGTAGCATTTAGAGAACTTGAAAAGGAAGAAAAAGCTAAACGTGAAAAGAAGCAAAAGTAAAGATTGGGTAGTTCCTGATATAGGTTATTTAATATTAAGACCTATACTACGTTTATACGTTTTTATTACGATGCATCCTAAACTAATTAATAAAGATAATATTCCCAAAAAAGGGGGTGTTATTTTAGCAGGTACGCATACTTCTAAAAATGATTTTATGGTAGTAGGCTCAGGAACCTTACGTGCTGTCCATTTTTTAACTAAAAAAGAGCTTATGGATATAAAGGGATTAAAATGGCTATTTAGATTTGCGGGCTTAATTAGAGTAGATCGTTCACGTAGCAATCCTGAAGCTAAAAAAGAAGCCATAGATGCTCTTAATGCCGATAAAGTTGTATGTGTATTTCCTGAGGGAACTATCAATAAAACAGATGATCCTATTATGAAATTTAAAGCGGGTGCTGTTTATTTTGCTATTCAAACGGGCAAACCTATAGTTCCTTTTGCTATCACTGGTAAGCCTAAAGCATTTAAATATGGTAGCAAGATAATATATGGTAAACCATATTACGTAAAAACCGATGATGTTGAAAAAGAAGTTAAAGTCTTAGAGGACAAAGTAGTTGAGTTAATTAAGGAGATTAGTAGTAATGAAAAGTAAGCAAAAAGAACCACATAAAGGTGCATATGTCTTTTTTAAGTCTATTTTAGGGGTAATATTTAAGATATATTATCGACCTAAATTTGTTAATAAAAACCTTATTCCTAAAGAAGGACCCATAATAGTATGTGGAAATCATATTCATATTTTAGATCAATGTTTTCCCATTTTATGCACTAAGAGAATGCTTCATTATATGGCTAAAAAAGAGTATTTTGAAGGAAAATTTGCTTGGTTTTTCAAATCAGTTGGCTGCATAAGTGTAAACCGTAGTATTCATGATCAAGATGCGAAGGATGCTGCCCTAGAAGTACTACAAAACGGCTATGCTTTAGGGATATTTCCTGAAGGTACAAGAAATAAAACCGATGAACCTTTGCTTCCTTTTAAAATGGGCGCTGTATCCTTAGCTCAAAAAACTGGAGCTACAATCGTGCCTTATGCTTTAACAGGTAAATATAAGTTTTGGAACGGGCATTTAAAAGCTACTTTTTTAGAGCCGTTTAAAGTTGGACCTAATGATGATTTAGAAAAGGCTAATGAGCATCTTCGTAATTTAATTTTGAGTGAATTACAAAAAAAAGAAGATTAGCTTAAATATTTAAGTGCTTCTTCTTTATCATCAAAATGATATTTTTTATTATTTATTATTTGATAATCTTCATGGCCTTTGCCAAGAATTAATAAGTAATCATTTTTCTTAAGGAGTTTAACTCCTTTTTTTATGGCATTAGCTCGATCTTCGATTATTTCAAAGTTTTTATTTGTTAAGTCCTTAGTAATATCATTTAATATTTCTTTTGGGTCTTCATCCCGGGGGTTATCACTTGTAAATATAACGTAATCAGAATTTTTTACTGCAATTTCACCCATGATAGGTCGCTTACTTTTATCACGATTACCTCCACAGCCTATGATAGTTATAATTCTATTTTTTTTAAGCTCATTATATGTTATTAAGGTTTCTTTAACTGACTCAGGGCTATGGGCATAATCAATTACAATATATCCTTTGGAAGATTTAATAAGTTCATTTCTTCCTTTAATAGGCTTTATTAAATTAGTAATATTAATTAATTCATGTAAATCAAAACCAAGACTAAGCATTATACCTAAAGCCATTAAATAATTATAAATGTTGTATTTACCTACTAAAGGAATCGATACAGTATAATGTGAATAATTGTATGTGAAGTTAATAATCATACTCGATGCATATAAAGTATAGTCAAATAAATCTAAATCTCCTTTAGTTCCCACGGTTAAATAATAGTTAGCCTTTTTCTTAAAACTTTTGACTCCATCACTATCATTATTTAGGACAATTGGGCCTTTTAAATATTTTAAAATCTTTAACTTTGTATTTAAATAATTTGTCATAGTTTTATGGAAATCTAAATGATCTTGTGAAAGGTTAGTAAAAGCCGCGACACTAAAAGTTAACCCTTTAATTCTTTTAAGAGCTATTGAATGAGAAGAAACTTCCATTACTATATGAGTAATGCCTTCTTGCTTTAAGAGTTTAAATATTTTATTTAACGTAACTATATCGGGAGTGGTATTATCTAGTTTTAAAACTTGATTATTATAATATAATCCCAACGTGCCAATATAAGCACATTGTACTTTGAGCAAGCAAAGCATTTGATATACTAATAGGGCAGTAGTAGACTTCCCTTTAGTACCGGTTATACCTATAATTGTAAAATCTTTGGTTAATTTCTTATTTTCTTTGCCAACTTTATTAATTAAATACTTATAAGAATCTTTAACACATTTATAATTTTTTATCTTAAGTTTTTTTTGACCTATAACTTTACTAGCACCTTTATTAATAGCATCTTCAATAAAGTCATGGCCATCATAATATTTTCCTTTAAGAGCTACAAAGATATCACCGACTTTAACTTTCTGCGAATTGGTTTCATAATTCATAAAAAAACACCTCTTATTTAAAGGTATTTTTAAAGTTTTATTTTATGCTTTTATTTATTAACTCTTGGACAAAATTTAAATCATTATGTTTAATTCTTTTGTCTTTAATAATTATTTCATTTTCATGTCCTTTTCCCAAAATAAGAAGTGTATCGTTTTCTTTTAACATTCCAAAAGCTTTAGTTATAGCTTTTTTTCGATCTATTATAACTTCATATTTATCTGTAGTGATTCCCTTTAATGTATCGTTAATAATTTGCATTTCATCTTCATCATGGGGATCATCGTCTGTGAGAATAAAATAATCAGCATACTTTTGGGCCATTTTTCCCATGATAGGTCTTTTTTGTCGATCACGATTACCCGGACAGCCAAAGACCACGTATTTTTTTCCCTTAGTAATGTGTGCGGCAGATGTTAGGACCTGTTTCATTCCATCTGGTGTATGGGCATAGTCAATAATTATTTTATTAGTTTTATAGTCTAAAATATTAATTCTACCGTTGGGTTTCTCTAAATCAGCATAATTATTATTAATATCATCTATTTTAATTCCTAAGGATATAAGTATTCCTATGGATGCCATAATGTTATAAATATTATATTTTCCAAATAAATGCGACTTTAAATTATATTCTTTATTTTGATAAGTATATGTAAAACATGTAAACATTTCATCTGTTTTAGTACATTTTATATCGCTATTTGTAAAGCCATATGTAATGTTATTTTTAGTTAGGAAATTCTTACTATATTTATCATCTATATTAACAATACTTACGCCATTTTCTTTTAAATTTTTAAATAAAATTTGTTTAGCTTCCATATATTTAGTCATTGTTTTATGATAGTCCAAGTGATCATGCGTAAGATTAGTAAATACGGCGATATCAAACTTGAGGCCTGCTAAACGATTTTCTACTAAACCAATACTACTTGCTTCAACAATAACTATTTGACATTTATTATCAATAGCCTTTAGCAAATAATTATATAGGCTTAAAACATCAGGCGTCGTATTAAGTGTTTTTTCAAAGTTGTCATTATAGTAAAAACCAATAGTGCCAATATATGCACAATTTATGTTAAGTTTACGAAGTAGTTCATAAGTCATATATGCCGTAGTGGTTTTACCATTTGTTCCCGTTATAGCTACTAATTTAATTTTGTTTATTTTTTCCGCATATTCTTGCACTAATAAGTTTTCTAAATATTCATTAGTATCTTTAACATTAATAGTTTTAACACTATAAGTTTTGTTATTTGAACAAATTATACATGATGCTCCATTTTCTATAGCTTTATCGATATAGTCATGCCCATCTACAGTATGACCTTTGATTGCTATAAATGTATCACCTTTTTGAACAAAACGCGAGTCAGTTTTAATATTCATATTAAGGTCGCCTTTCTTGCAATTCATTATATATTATAATTTTGTAAAATTCAACTTTTCCAGGGTGCTAATAATATGTAAAATAGGCAATATTTATAATGTATAAATAGTGTTTTAAGGTATAATAACAATGAAGGCGGTGCTTATATGTTAATTCTAGCCAAAGCTATGATGGCACTATTAATAGGTTTTATTTCTGCCATAATATGTGGAGCAATATTAATACCTCTTTTAAAAAAATTTCATGTAGGGCAAATTGTAAATAATCTCATTTCGCAAAGACATCAAAAAAAAGAGGGAACTCCTACCATGGGAGGCTTCATCTTTATTCTTCCCGTCATAGCATCCCTAGTCGTCTTATATTTAATGGATAGTATTGATATAAGTTATAATTTAATAATCTTAGTATTTGTCTTCCTTTCTTATGCTCTTCTTGGCTTTGTTGATGATTTTATGAAAGTTAAACGCAAAAGGAATGACGGACTTTCAACAGCTACTAAATTTTTATGCCAAATGCTCATCGCTTTAATATTTTTTATCCTTTATAAAGAAAGTGGAGGAGTATCAACTTTAGAATTTAGTTTCTTGCATTTGGAAATAAATCTTGGTTGGTGCTATGGTATTTTTATTTTCCTTCTTTTAGTAGGTACAACAAATGCTGTTAATATTACTGATGGTCTTGATGGCTTATGCGGAGGACTTTCTACGATAGCTTATCTTGCTTATGGTATTATTGCCTGGAATTGCAGCTGGCTTGTAGGCTACCAAGAAATTGCTATATTTTGCTTTGTTTTATCGGGAGCATTACTTGGCTTTTTAATGTTTAATGGCCATCCTGCCAAAGTTTTTATGGGGGATTTAGGTTCTTTAGCTTTAGGAGGAGCTCTTGCTACCATTGCTATTTTAACAAGACATGAAATGTCTTTAGCCATCATCGGGGGAGTATTTGTCATTGAAGTTTTATCTAGTTTAATTCAAATTGTAGCTATTCGGAGATTTAATCGTAAGGTTTTCCTTAAAGCTCCGTTACATCACCATTTTGAGGAATTAAAGTGGCCAGAGACGGATATTGTTAGACTTTTCTATACTGTTGGTATTATTCTAGCGTTACTTGCTATTACATATGGCGTTTGGTTATAAAACCATTGTTAACAGAGCATTAATAAATGCTTTGTTTTTTTATAACTAACATAATTATGGGAGAAACATAAAAGAGTTTCTTTATTTTAAATTGAACTATTTATCTTTTAATGATAAACTTGTAAAAGAGGTAGTATGAAAAAGATAATTTTATTAATAATGATTCTTTTATTTTGCACTAGTTGTAATAAAAGTGTTACTTGTAAAGATAAATCGACGAATAATAATTATAAAATAACTGTAACTGATGATGATAAAATTAAGAAAATTGTTTTAACTTATATTGTAAATGAAAGTACAGAAAGACAAGCTATAAAAGCTGCCGAAGATTTAAAAACGCAATTTGGCGATGCCGAAAATTTTAGCCATGTAAAAGTTAAAAGAAATGGAAAAGAAGTTACTTTAATAGCAGATGTTGATTATAGCTTTTTCTTTAGTTCTAATCATAAAAGTATTGAGGAAGTAAAAGATTATTTTCAAAAAGAACTTGATATGAAGTGTTATGAATAAAATAAATATATTAATAGCAAGTGAAAATCCCAGCAAAATTGAGGCAGTATCTTTAGCTTTTTCTAAGTTTTATGAAGATTTTGATATAAATGGTATCGCGGTGCCTTCGAATGTTCCTAAACAACCTGTAAATCAAGAAATTTATCAAGGAGCTATAAATAGATGTCATAATCTTCGAAAATATGCTTTAGCTAATAATCTTAAAGCAGATTATTATGTAGGTGTTGAAGCGGGGATAACCAATCTTTTAGGACCATGGGTTAATTTGAACTTAGTTTATATAGAAAATGATCAAGGTGAAAATTCCACGGGTATTAGTCAGGGCTATCCATTTCCTGAAAAATATTTAGATGAAATTATAAACGATGAATTTGGTAAGGTTATGGATAAACATTATAATCTAATTAATTCGGGCCAAGGCAAAAGTGTGGAGTATCTTTTCTCCAAAGGTAATATTTCACGAATAGATCTTGTTGAGGATGCCACAATTCTTGCCCTTACTAAATTTATAAACAAAGATATTTGGTAATAAAAAAAGGAATTTTACTTTCCTTTTAACTTTCTTCGCCATTTTAGAAACGTTGGTAAAAATTTATACCAAAGTTTTTTATTTATAATATCAAATTCGCCAATAAAGCAAGTATAGGTGCCTCCGAGTTTTCTTTTATATTCATGTAAAGCCGCATAGTTCTTATCAGGTGTATGGGGCTCTCCACATGTGCCAAATAAATCAAGAAAATCAAAGCCTTTTTCTATCGCATATTTAATAGCTTCATAGTAAGCTCTATTAACTGCGAAAGTATAAGTTGCTAAGCTATTATTACCAATGTATAATGTCCACATAGCTCTATCAGTATAAGGACAAATAAGTATAAGCGATATTAAACCATCTGGGTATTTACCTTCATATGGAGCAAATGTTTCAATATCTTTTTGATATCTTGCTATTTGATTTTGGGTATCGGCCATGTGCTTAGGAAGTACTTTGCCTTCATCAAGCTCTTTTTGTAGTTTATCAAGAGCTTCTTTTGCTTTAGCTAATTCTTTATCAGGATATATTTTAACAGAAATATACTTAACGGAATTAGTTTTAGTAAATTCTTCATCAAATTTTTGAAAAAAGTTTTTAGGATTACCATTAAATCCATTTTTGGCAGCAATATTTTTCATTAAATCATAGAAAGTATCAGTATCATAGTAATCAGATATTTCTAAATCATAGTTATAACTTCTTTTAATTGTTTTAAGATATGTTTTATTCATATCTTTTTCGATGTCTTCAAGAGATCTTTTGGTATTTATTCTAAAAGTATATCTTGGTTGATTACGCGTAAATAAAGTCGTAAATCCGCGATGAGTATAACCGAGTTTAACTAAATCTTCGTATACTTTATGATTATTCTTTCCGCCTTCGATAGGTCTTGCTTCTTCATCGATTTCTTCATAAACAACTCCTGGGTCTAAACGAAAATATACGGCGTTTTGCTCTTTTAAATATTTCTTTAGTTCTCTAGTCCAGCATTCTAATAATTCATAATTGTCATAATCTATAACGGGACCACGAGGTGCATAAAAATAAGTCATATGAAAAGGTATATCTTTACGCATGGCAAGGCATGCTGCAACAATATTACCATTATCGTCTTTAAGACCTAAATATACGGGAGTTTGAACCCTTACTGTACACGTTTGCCCCCAGGCATAGCTTTGTAAAAAGTGATTATATTTACTTTTTTTGAAAAATTGTTCATATTCTTCTTGAGTTAAATTATCTACTAGTTTCAAAATCATCACCTGTGAATATTATAGCATTATTTTATAAAATAATATATAATGATTCTATGGAGAAACGAGGTATATATGGGTAAAATTATTTTAACGGGTGATAGACCTACAGGCAAACTTCATATTGGGCATTATATAGGTTCTTTAAGAAATAGAGTTAAACTCCAAGATGAGGGTGACTATGATAAATTTTTTATTGAAATAGCAGATGCTCAAGCATTAACTGATAACTTTGCTAATCCTAAAAAAATTCGCGATAATGTTATTGAAGTGGTACTTGATTATCTTTCAGTAGGTATTGATCCTAAAAAAGTAAATATTTTTATTCAAAGTGAAGTACCGGCGTTAACAGAATTAACTTTCTATTATATGAACTTAGTTACTGTAGCTAGACTTATGCGTAATCCTACGGTTAAAAGTGAAATAGGTTTAAGAGGCTTTGAGAATAATATCCCTAGTGGTTTTTTAAATTATCCTGTATCTCAAGCCGCGGATATTACTGCTTTCAAAGCTAACTGCGTGCCAGTCGGAAATGATCAACTTCCGATGATTGAACAAGCTAATGAAATTGTCCATAGGTTTAATTCTATCTATGGCGATGTGTTAGTTCACGCTGATGCTATAGTTCCGGAAAGCTCTATGGCCGCAAGAGTTCCGGGCATTGATGGAAAAGCTAAAATGAGTAAGTCGCTGGATAACTGTATTTATTTATCGGATTCTTCTGAAGAAGTAAAAAGAAAAGTAATGATGATGTATACTGATCCAAACCATATTAAAGTTGAAGACCCTGGTAAGATCGAGGGTAATATGGTATTTACTTATTTGGAATTATTCGTAACACCAGAGCACTTTAAAAAGTTTTTACCTGATTACCAAAATTTAGATGAGCTAAAAAGCCATTACCAAAGAGGTGGCCTTGGGGATGTCAAAATCAAAAGATTTCTATATGACGTTCTTGAGGATACTTTATCAGAATTTAGAACTCGTCGTAAATATTATGAAGAACATATTGAAGAAGTATATAACATAATTAAAGATGGTACTAAAGCCGCGAATGAAACAGCAAATGAAACTTTAAAAGAAGTAAAACGCGCAATAGGCATTGATTATTTTGATGATAGTTTTTTAAATGAAATTACAAAACAATATAGTAGAGATTGATATATATCAGTCTTTTTTATTGTGTTTTTTAACAAAGTATTTTATATTTAATATTAGTATAGGTGAAAAGTATATGAAATTATTTCTTAAAAAAAATTATTTGTTCATTATTAGCTTTTTAATATTACTTATTATGCTGTCTATATCATTTTTTAAATATATTAATGAACAAAAAGATGTCAAAGAACATATGCAAGTTGTTTATAATGAAATTTGTGCCAATGTTGATTATGTTGGTACAGAGCAAGAAGAATTTTGCCTTAATGTTTTAAGTGATAATAAGGATTTTTTTTATACTTTTGATGAAGTAATGCATAAAAGCTATTTTAGAATAGCTTCTGAATTATTTTTATTTATAACAGTCCCTTGTTTATACTTTATTTGTAAATACTTATCCAGTAAAGTTATAAAGAATGATTTAACTAGGATGAACTATAAAAAAGTTAAACTTAAATTATTTAAGGAGGCTTATAAGTCAACTTTGATATTGCCCGTAATTACTATTATAGCTATCATTATTTGCTTTATTTATTGTGGTTCAATTACGCCAAATGCGGAAGGCATTTTGTGGTCGGCAGAAACTTTAAGTAGACCTTATTTATTTTTAATTGTATATGTTTTAAATATGTTTTTCCATAGCATTATTTATGTTAATGTTTGTTTATGTGTAGCCCGAAAATACCATAATTATTTTATAGCTTTAATATTATCTTTTTTATCTATTTTTGGCTTAGAAATTTTTTTGGAAATATTTTTGGGAGGAATACTTTTCGGCGTAATATTAAATAAAAAAGGTGGAGTGTTATTTAGCATTATGAATATGATAACCTTTAATGATACTTTAGGAATACTTCCTGTTATTGCATTTTCCTTGATATTAGCTTTGATAACAACTATTTTAGTAGTTCTTTTATATCGCAATAAAGAAAAATTAGTAATTGACTGTGAAGCTAATTAGAAAGGGTAGTAAAGATGAAATTAGAACTTATTAACGTTAATAAAAATTTTAAAAAAATCCCCATAATTAAAAATGTTAATTATACTTTTACGGGAGGTAAAATATACGGTTTATTTGGGAGAAACGGCTCAGGTAAAAGCGTTTTATTAAAACTTATATGTGGCTTTTATACGCCCACATCAGGTTCGATATTATTTGATGGTAATGACTATAATAAAATTTTAGAATTTCCTAAAAGCTTAAGAGCCTTAATTGAAAGCCCATCTTTTTTCCCTGACTTAACAGGCTATGAAAATTTAAAAATTTTAGCTAAAATTCAAAATAAAATTGGCGATAAAGAAATTAAAGAGGCTCTGGACATAGTTAATTTAACTTCAGAAATGAATAAAAAATATCGAAAATATTCCTTAGGAATGAAGCAAAAACTAGGCATAGCTCAGGCTATAATGGAAGATGCTGATGTTTTAATTTTAGATGAACCATTTAATGGCATCGAAGATATTTCTGTTCAAAAAATAATGAATTATTTATTAGAACTTAAGAAAAAAGGAAAATTAATAATTATTAGTTCTCATATTAAAGAAGATTTAGTAAAACTAGCAGATGAATTAATCAAGATGGATGCTGGAGAGCTTAGTGTAGCACAAAACTTATAATTATTAAAAAGAAAGGATATTGGATGAAATTACAAAGTAATATTTTGCTTTTAGTTATAAATAAATATAAGTATTGGTTATTAAGCTTTTTGTTTCTATTTATTATTTCATATATACTAGTAATTATTAGTCCTAGTATAACAAACTATCAAAATGACTTTTTAAGCTTAATAGCATATCCAAAACAAAATATATCTTTAATATCTATTTATCAAATTATATTGTATTTCTTTTTAATTAATAGGTTTTTATTTTATGATATGACTTATGCATATGATTATGTTCTTTTAAGAGCAAATGATAAAAGATGGTTAAAAAATAAAATGATAATAGCTCTTTTAGGAACAATAATATTTAAAAGTATTTATATTGGTATAACTTATTTTTTATTTTCTAATGAATTAAATTTTGAGCTTATTTATCTATTATATCCTAATATTTTTTTATTAGTTATTTTGTTTTTGCAAATTTTTAATCTTAATTTTCCTAAAATAATAGGATATGTTCTTATTGCAATAGAAAGCCCTTTACTAATATATCTTTTTCTAAATTTTAGCTTAAAATTATTAATTATTTTTCTATTTATAAGTTTTATTTTAATTATCTTTACAGTTTTTAATTTTAAATTTAAAAAAGTTATAAGATAAAGTAATTGAACGTGTTTTAAAAATGTGTTACTATTATTAATAATAGGAAAGGGTTGCACAATGGCCAGTTTTGGAAAGCATTTTGTTGTTGATGAAAAAAGTTGTAGTAGTCAAGAAGCTGCCATTAAAAAAGGTACTTTTTATAGAATTACAGTTTTAACTGATCGGCTTGTAAGACTTGAGTATTCTAGGGGTGGTAACTTTAATGATCAACCTACCGATTTAGTAATAAATCGAAATTTTCCTGTGCCTAAATTTAAAATTGAAGAAGATGAAAGATATTTAGTAATTACTACTAAATATTTTGTTCTTCAATATATGAAAGAAAAGCCTTTTACCGGTCCAAGTTTTGCGCCTGATGCTAATTTGAAAGTAAAGTTATTAAATACGGATAAGGTATGGTATTACAATCATCCTGAGGCTCGTAACTTTAAAGGCTCCGCTTTTAGCTTAGATGACTTTAAGGGAGGCAGCAAAAAACTTGATAAAGGATTGTATTCAACTGATGGCTTTGTTGCAATTGAAGATTCTTGCCCCTTGGTAATAAATGAACAAGGTGTAATTGTTTCTGAAGTTAATGATAATAAAGATATTTACCTCTTTATGTATAAAAGAGATTTTGGTTTATGTTTAAAGGATTACTTTGCTTTAACAGGAAAGCCTTTACTTATACCAAGATATGCCTTAGGAATATGGTGGTTTAGGGACCGCATATATTCAATGGATGATACGAAAAAACTTGTTAAGAAATTTATGGTAAATGATATTCCTATTAACGTTCTTCTTTTAGGAGAATTCTGGCATACAAAGGAAGTTCAAAATATTAATTTAAGAAAAACAGGATTTACATTTAATAAGCAGTTATTTCCTAATCCACCCGAATTTGTTAAAACGATGCATGAGATGGGTGTAAGAGTAGGTATTAATATTGATCCTGATGAAGGAATTAGGTCTGATGAACCTGCCTTTCAAGGCTATGCTAAAGAAATAGGGTATGTTCCTCAGGAAACAATTCCGTTTAATGCCTTTGATAAAATGTTCATGCTTGTTTATTTTGAATACATCATTAATCCATTGGTGCAATGTAATATAGACTTCTTTTGGATAGATTATAAAAGAGATGTCCGAAATTTAAGAGCATTAGTTAATTATCATATTCGTGATTTTAATCGTTCTGAAGAAAAAAGACCAATGCTTCTTACCCGAAACCCTGGTGTAGCAGCTCATCGAGATGGTGTTTTATACTCTGGTGAAACAATTGTAAGTTGGGATACTTTAAAATACTTACCATTTTACAATTCTAATGCTAGTAATATAGGCCTTTCGTGGTGGAGCCATGATGTTGGAGGCTATAAAGAAGGAACCGAAGATGAAGAGTTATATTTAAGACATGTTGAACTTGCAACCTTTAGTCCTATTTTTCGCTTTAGTGCTAAACGAGGTATTTACTATAAGAGAGAACCTTGGCTTTGGGATTATAAAACATATAATATTGTTAAAAGCTATACCCAATTAAGATTAAGTTTGATACCATATCTTTACACCGAAGCATATACTTATTTTGCTACAGGAATGCCTTTAGTACAGCCTCTTTATTACTCTTATCCCGAGCTTTATGATGAACCAGAATATAAAAATGAATATTTCTTTGGTAGTGAATTATTTGTTTGTCCAATAACAACTCCTAAAGATAAAGTTATGAATAGAACAATTCAAAGATTATTTCTTCCTAAGGGAACTTGGTATGAATTTAAGGGTGGAAAAAAATATATTGGCGATAAAAGATATGTGACTTTTTATAAGGATGAAGATTATCCAGTCTTTGCTAAAGCAGGGGCTATTATTCCTCTTGCTAATTTAAATGAAGAAACGTATAATTCTTGTGATAATCCTAGTCGCTTAGAGGTGCATATTTTCCCTGGTCGAAGTAATACCTATGTCATGTATGAAGATGATGGAATTACCAAAATGTATGAAGAAGGGTACTATATAAAAACGGCTATTGATTATAACTACATGGAAAATAATTATACTGTTATTATCCATCCTGTTGAAGGTAAAACGAAGATAATACCAGAAAAAAGAGATTATAAAATAGTTTTTAGAAACACTAAGCAAGCTGACAAAGTTGAGGCTTATATTGATAGTGAGAAAATTGAAAAGAATATCTTTTATGAAGAGAAAAACAATGATTTTATCGTTAAAATAAATGATGTGTCTACAACAAGACAACTCACAATAAATTGTAGTGGTAAAGATATTGAAATTGATGCTGTAAGAATTCTTAATGAAGATATTAATTCAATTATAACTGATTTGAAAATTCCTACAGTTCTTAAAGAAAATTTATCAAGAATTTGCTTTAGTAGCTTAGATGTAAAAAAGAAAAGAATTGCTATACGGAAGCTAAGGCGTAAAGGATTAGACTACGTATTCATAAAGATGTTCATGAAGCTATATGATTATATAGCAGAATTTTAGAAAGAAGGAAGTAAAGTATGAATAATGAACAACCAAATAATCTAAACAATTTCCCCCAAGAAAATTCTCCAAGTGTTGAGCCTGCAGGCATGCCTGTTAATGATCTAGGCTCAGTAGAAAAGGTGCCAAATCCTACGCCTCAAGAACCCGCACCATCTTTTGGAGCACCAATTATGGAGCCTCCGATTGTACCAAATCCTACTTCACAAACTACAGAACCTAAAAAGAAAAAAGGCATTAATAAAGGATTATTAATTGCTATTATAGCTATTCTTGTTGTCATGATTGCAGTTGGTGGCTATGCAGTCTATCTATTTTTTGGCGTAAGTCCTAAAAGTGTGCATGATAAAGTTATAGATGATCTTTTTGCTAGTACTTATGAGTTTGCCAATCAATTAGCAATAAATAATAAAGATATTAAAACATTTAAACAACATGCAGAATTAAGTTTTGATACTAATATTGATGAAATTAGTATGTTAAATGATTATTCTCTTAAAACGGATCTTCAAGAGGATTTAGTTGAAAACTATGTAAATTATAAATATTCATTTTTAGAAAAAAATAAAAATTTACTTGAGACTAATATCTATCAATTAAACGATAAATTATATTTGGATTCCAAACAACTTTATGATCAAGTAATTGAGCTTGGAAATATCGGCATCAACCTTAGTACTAGTAGTTTATTTGATGCCGAAGATATAACTTATTTATTAGATACATTAAAAAAAGGGATTAAAGACTCCTTTGCTAAAGGCAAATTTACGAGAAACTTAGAAACTGTTAAATTAAATGGTAAGTCTATTAAAGCTTTCAATAACTCATATGTTATTGATGAAGCAGGTTACTATTCTATGTTGAGGAGTATTTTAAGTACTTTTAAAGATGATGAAAAGTCATTACAAATAATCGCAGACTTTGTAAATAATATTGAGTCAAGCACTTTAGTTGATTCTATGATGACTGTCAATACAATGGAAGATACACAAAGAAAAGAAATAACTGTAGATGATGTTAAAAAATCACTTGATTCATTGATAGCTGAATTAGAAAATACTGAATTATCCGATCCAACAGCTAAAATATATTTTAATGTTTATACTAATATGATTACTAATCAACCAATTGGCATTAAGCTAATTTCCAAAAATGGTGAAGAAAGTACGGATTTATTAGAATATTATGAAGAAGAAAAAAATAGTAGCTTAAAGATATACACTGATTATAAAAAGACTTCTAGTTTTGAATTAAATACTAAAGATACTAATGCTGAATTTAAATTTATTAATGAGGGAGAAACAATATTAACAGGTACATTAGAAAATACTGATACTAAATCTGAATTAATAGTAAATATTCATAGCCAAAATGAACAAATAATACCAGACATTACTTTAGGAATGCGTGCGGAAGTAGTCGATGATACTACTAAAATGCAAATTAAGGTAGCTTTCGATCAAGATGGAAAAACTAATGAAATAGCCGTTAACATGAATTTTAAAACTACTTTTGACGAAGATTTAACTAAACCTGATGTATCAAATGCTATACCTACTGAAAATGTTGATGCTGAATTATTTACTAATAATTTAATGACAGCTTTAGAAGACTCTAATTTATATTCTATTATTTCTGAATATCTTGAACCAAGCTATGGCCTTGAGGATTACGAAGACGATATAATTTATTCAGAACATTGTGATGAAGCCTCAAACTGCAAATGTAGTGGACTTTCTTGTACGTGTCACTATTTAAATGATGATTTTGAATATGAAGATATAGTTTGTCCTAGCCCAAATATTTAGTTGTTTTTGCCAAAAGTTTGTTGTATAATCTTGCTTAAGCAGATGAAGAAAGAGTAGTAGAAAATTAGATATTTAAAAGAGAATTAACGGATGGTGTAAGTTAATATTATCTATTTTTGAACTTGCTTTTGGATGTGTTGGGGTAGTTCCCTTATCGATTTAAAGTTATAAATAAAGGTGGTACCGCGGATTTATTCGCCCTTTGGTGCTACCTTTTTTTTGGAGGTAAATATATGGATACCCAAATGATTATTAATATAGTAGTGTCACTCGTGGCCTTTGTAATTGTCTTCTTATTCTTTTATATAAGAGATATAAGAAGATTAAAAGCCAAAAAAAAGAAAAAAGTGATTGCTGAAGTTAAGTATTTAATGCTGAGAAATAATATTAAAGAAGAATATTTACTTAATAAAAAATTTTTAGCTTTAACATCTTTCATAAATGCTTTTATAATATCTTTTGTTTTCTTCATTATAGAGCTTTTTAACTGGCATATCATCTTCAAATTAATGATAGGATTTATATTAACACTTGCCCTTATATATAGTATTTATGGAATATTGGGAAATATATTAGAAAAGAGGAGTAATAAGAAATGAATTTTAAAGAAATAGAAACAAAATGGCAACAATATTGGGATAACAATAAAGTATTTAAGGCTGTAACTGGTGATAATTCTAAAAAGCCTTATTATATTTTAGTAGAGTTCCCTTATCCAAGTGGTGCTGGTCTTCACGTTGGTCACGTCAGAAGTTATACTGCTCAAGATGCTATTGCCCGTATGAAAAGAATGCAAGGATATAATGTCTTATACCCAATGGGATGGGATGCTTTTGGTGCTCCTGCTGAGCAATATGCTATTAAAAACCATATTCATCCCAAAGAAGCCGTTAAAGAAAATATAAAGACTTTCAAAGGCCAAATGAAATCATTAGGTTTTTCATTTGACTGGGATCGAGAATTTTCTACTACTGATCCTGAGTATTATAAATGGACGCAATGGCAATTCTTACAGTTCTATAAACATAATATGGCTTATAAAGCTTGTGTGCCTGTAAACTGGTGCCCGACATGTAAAAGTGTTCTTTCTAATGAAGATGCTGCAGGAGGAGTATGCGAAAGATGTGGCTCTAAAGTAGTTCAAAAAGAAAAATCACAATGGATGCTTAGAATGAGTGACTATGCTGAAGATTTACTTAATGGTCTTGAGGATACACATTTTGCTGAGAAAGTAAAATTAGGACAAATAAACTGGATTGGTAAAAGTGAAGGAGCCAATGTTACTTTTAAAGTAGCAAATACAGACTATGACTTTGTGGTATATACAACTCGTCCCGATACTTTATTTGGCGTAACTTACTGTGTCCTTTCTCCTGAACATGAGCTTGTTCCTAAGATTACTACTAAAGATCATGAACAAGAAGTAAAGAAATATCAAGAAGAGTGTTCTTTAAAAAATGAAATGGAAAGAACGGAACTTAATAAAGAAAAAACTGGAGTATTCACGGGAGCCTATGCTATTAATCCTGTTAATAGTAAAGAAATACCTATTTATATTTCCGATTATGTTTTAGCAAGTTATGGCACGGGAGCTATTATGGCTGTCCCTGCTCATGATGAAAGAGACTATGACTTTGCTAAGAAGTTTAACATCCCAATTATTCAAGTTCTTGAAGAAGTAACAGGAACACCACATGAAAATGAATTTAAGAAAAATAGTATCGTGGCTATTGTTTATGATGAAGCAAATGATAAATATTTAACTATCAATTGGCATGAAAAGGGTGGAAGATTATTTATCGGAGGCACTATTAAAGATGGTGAAATACCTCTTGAATGTGCTTTACGAGAAGTCAAAGAAGAGACAGGTTATAGTAATATTGAACTTGTTTGTGAAACACCAAAAATAAATCATCATTATTATGCCTTTAATAAAGATAAATACTTTAATATCGAGTGCACAGGTTTTATGTTTAAGTTAAAAGATGATGCTAAAGAAAGACAAAATCTTGATGATGATGAAGCCTTTGATGTTGAATGGGTAGACCATAATACACTTAGCGAAATTAAAGATGAATTACACGCGAAAACACTTGAGTATGCTTTAAATCCTGGTGCTATGGTAGGCGATGGCATTCATATTAATTCAGGCTTCTTAGATGGTCTTAATAAAAAAGATGCTATCGATACTATTATCAAATGGCTTTCTGATAACAAAATGGGCGAAAGAAAAGTCAATTATAAAATGCGTGACTGGATTTTCTCTCGTCAAAGATTCTGGGGTGAACCAATCCCAATGATTAACTGTCCTAAATGTGGCTGGGTACCAATGGATGAAAAAGATTTACCACTTCTTCTTCCGGATGTAGCAGAATATGAACCTACCGATAATGGGGAAAGTCCACTTGCAAAAATAGATTCATTTGTTCATACTACTTGCCCTAAATGTGGTGGACCTGCAATGCGTGAAACAGATACAATGCCTAACTGGGCTGGCTCAAGCTGGTATTTCTTAAGATTTATGGATGCCCATAATGATCATGAATTTGCTAGTATGGATGCTATGAAATACTGGAATAAAGTTAACTGGTACAATGGAGGTATGGAGCATACGGCTAGACACTTATTATATGCTAGATTCTGGGTTCAATTCTTATATAATATTGGTTTAGTACCTAATAAAGAAATGATAGACGTAAGAGTTAGTCATGGTATGGTACTTGGCTCTAATAATGAAAAGATGAGTAAGAGTAAGGGTAATGTTATTAACCCTGATGATATCGTTAAAGAATATGGGGCAGATACTTTAAGAGTCTATGAGTTATTCATGGGGGATTATGAACAAGATGCTCCATGGAATACTGATTCTTTAAAAGGATGTAAGAGATTCATTGATCGAGTAATTCGTCTTAAAGATAAAGTTGATTTAAATAATAAAGAGTATTCACCAAAACTTGAAAGCCTAATTCATAAAAGCATTAAAAAAGTTGAAAATGACTTAAATACCATGGGTTATAACACAGCAGTATCAACGCTTATGATTTTACTTAATGCATATGAAGATGAAGAAACAATATCAAGAAAAGATTATGAAACACTTCTTACATTGTTAAATCCTATGGCTCCGCATATTACGGAAGAGTTAAATGAAAGCTTAGGAAATGACCCTATTTGCTTAAATAAGTGGCCAGAATATGATGAAGCAAAAACTATTGATGATGAAAAAACTATCGCGGTGCAAATAAATGGTAAGCTTCGAGGATCTATTACTACAACTTCAAGTGATAGTGAAGAAGATATATTGCAAAAGGCTAAAGATAACGAAAATGTTAAAAAATATATCGAGGGCAAAGAAATAATTAAAACAATTGTTATTCCTGGTAAGATTGTTAATATCGTTATCAAAGGTTAATAATAAGTAGCAAGATTTTAAATGAAAAATCTTGCTTTTTTTAGTCAAAAATAATTATAACTCCAAAAAAATCAATTATTTTAGTATTTTTTTGGAGTTATACAGTATTTTTAAAAATATGTGCGTGTTTTCTTGCCTTGCAATATAATATGTTTTTTTGTAAAATGAGCTTATGAAAAAAGAAAAACTTAAAATATTATATGAAGATAAATTCATAATCGTGGTATATAAGAAGGCCAACCTTTTAACAATAGGCACCGATAAAGAAAGAGAAAAAACGTTATTTCATGAAGTATTAGAATACGAGAAAAAGAAAAATAAGAATAATAAAATATTTGTAATTCATCGTTTAGACAAAGATACCGAAGGACTAGTAATGTTTGCCAAAGATTTAAAAACTAAAAATATAATGCAAAATAATTGGGATAATGTGATAAGAAAATATGTAGCATTAGTTCATGGTCATGTTAATAGAAAAAGTGAAACATTAACAAATTTGTTAACCGAGTCTAAAACTTACGAAGTATATATTACAAATAATACTAAAATAGGTAAAAAAGCTATAACTTCTTATGATGTTATAACCCAAAATAAAGGTTATACGCTCCTAAGTATCGATATTAAAACAGGTAAAAAACATCAAATAAGAGTTCAACTGGCAAGTATTAACCATCCTATCGTGGGAGATAAGAAATATAATAAGAAAAAGGATGGTTTTAGAAATTTATGCTTATGTGCAAATTATCTTAAGTTTAATCATCCTGTTACCAATAAAGAAGTTGAAATAAAAGTTGAGTATCCTAAAATTTATGATGAAATCATTAAAAAAAGTATCTAAAAAAGATACTTCAAAAAATGACAAAAAATTTAAGTACGATATGATAGATTAATCATGGTGATAATATGAAAGTAAAAATTTTTGATGAATCCCATGAAAAAGATTTAGAAAATGACATTAATGAATTTTTATCATCTGGGTCTTATGATATAATAGAGATTAAGTTTCAAGTTGCTATAGGTGTATGTGGAGAAGATCAACTTTATTGTTTTAGTGCCATGGTTATCTATAATTAAAGCATATACATGTTATTAGTACTAGATTCAAAATCATCAGTTGATTTAACATTTAATCCTTCGAGTTTGGATATTCTGGCATCAAGTCTTTGAATAGATCTTTCCATCTTAGCAAGTCTTTCTTCAATATCTTGACCTCCGGCCATATTATTCATCATGGGATTAGGTCCTGAGTAAAATGAAGAGTAGTTATTAGCTTGAAAACCCATAGGACCAGGATTAAATCCAGCCATAGAACCATTATTTTCAAAAAAGGCACCTCGGTTTTTACGCATAGTTATTCCTCCTATACTGATAATATATGCTATAGAAAGAAGTTGTTTACAAGTGAGAATGAGAAACCCTAAAGATAAAGATGAAGTTATAAATAGTTGCGATTTCTTTGTTACAGAAAGTTTATTTAACAATAATAATCCTATTTATATGGAAATTGGTATGGGTAAAGGTGACTTCATTTTAAATATGGCTTTAGCTAATCCTAATATTAACTTTATAGGTGTAGAAAAATATTCGTCAGTCGCTAGCATAGCTATTAAAAAAATTAAAGAATATGAACTTAGTAATCTTAAAATTATGATTATGGATATAAAAGATGTTCCAGAATATCTATATCATAAGATTAGTAAAATATACCTAAATTTTTCTGATCCATGGCCTAAAGCTAGACACGCTAAAAGAAGACTAACTCATGAAAATCAGCTTAAAGTTTATGATAATTTATTTAAAGATAAAAAGATTATTGAAATGAAAACGGATAATGACGACTTATTTGCTTTTTCTTTAGAAAGCTTACAAAACTATGGCTATAAAATTATTAAATTAAGCTATGATTTGCATAAGGAAAATATCCCAAATATTATGACTGAATATGAAGTTAAATTCTCCCAAAAAGGCACTAAAATAAAATATGTTAAGGTAGAAAAATAATCTTGTTAATGATATAATTATAAATAGGTGTATTTATGAAAATAAAATATATTTTATTAATAGCCGTTTTGCTTTTTTTAACTGGTTGTGAAAATGTTAGAAATGAAAGCATTGAAAATATAATAGCGATGGTTGGCACACCAACTTCTAAATATAATACATATAATAAGGGATTTAAATACTATATTCCCATGGGGATGGCTAAAAAAACCGAAAATTTATATAATGCCATTTTGTCATCAAGCAAATATGATTATTACCTTTATGTTGATGTAATTAGTTATAATAGTAAAACTCCATTAAAATATGAAGTTAACTCTAAGGCATATTATTCTCGTATTTTATCGGAAAATGGTCATGAAGGATATGTCGAGATTAATTTACAAGAAAATGACCAATATTTGATTGAAATTATGTTTAATTATGCTAAAATAGAAGTAATGGTAGATTATGAGGATATCAATCTAGCATTGGATAATGCTGTATCAATATTGCGAAGTATTACATATAATGATGTAGTTATAGCTTCCTTAGTTTCAGATGATATTTTAAACTTTGATGGGGAAATTTATGATATTTTTGATAAAGCAAATAACGATAGTAATTATATTCAGGTATCAACTGAAGATACTTCAAAAACTGAAGAAGAGTATAAAGATCCTGATTTAATTAATTAGGAGGGTGAAGTCATGGGAATATTAAAAAAATTAAAAGATATATTATTTGATGAGGAAGAATATACAGAACAGATAAAAATAACTCCTGAAATGCGTAATGAAGAAACTCCAGCAAAAGTTAAAGAAGAAAAAAAGCCTACACCAGTTAAGATGGAAGAACAACGGGAAGATGGTGTTAAGAAAGAACCTGTTAGACGTCCTGAAATGCCTAGGGTGCAAACCGAAGAAACTCATACAGAAAGAGTTGTAAAAAATGCTGCTGCCAATTCATTAAGCGAAAGAGAATTATATAAATCAGAAAGAACCTTCCCCTTTGTTGATTTTGATGAAGATAAATTTGAAAAACAAATTGATCCAATGCGTGTAACCTCTTCGGTATCACTTGGTAAAGCTGCTGAGCCTAAGAGAAGTACTAATGTTTTTGAATATGAAAGACGTAAAAAAATTGAAAAGCGTACAGATTATGGCCATTTTGAAAAAATAGAATCAACAGAAACTATTGAAAAGAAGAAATTTAAGCCTTCACCTATAATATCTCCTGTATATGGTATTTTAAATAAAGATTATCAAAAAGAAGATATTATTCAAAAAGATGATGCTAAAGAACGTAATATTGACTTAAAAGAAGTTAGAGAAAAAGCTTTTGGTGAAAGAAAGAATAATATAAAACCAAAAGAAGATAAAAGTAATTATTATGAAGAAGAAAAAACAGTTACTTTAACTCCTTTAGAGGAAAAACAACGTAAAGTTAAAACCATAGACGAGCTTTTAGAGGATACTTCTGATGTTATAGTAAATGTTGATAAAGATTTAGACGATGAAATTGATGATGTTTTACCTAGATTAGATGATAGAAAACATAGTAGAAGAGAATTTAAGGAAGATAAAGAAGATACCAAAGAAATGAAGATTTCCGAAAAAGAGGATAATACTCTTGAAAATGATTTATTTGATCTTATTGATTCTATGTATGATAATAAAGAGGATGGTGAATAATTGTGGATTTCTTAAGCGAATTTTTACCGATAGTTATTTATATATTATTAATAGCTTTAATTATTGTAGGTATAGTTTTGGGAGTTAAATTAATAATAACAATTGATAAAGCCCAAAGAGTTATTGATGATGCTAAAAATAAGATAGATAGTTTTAATGGCTTTTTCAATATATTAGAAAATACTTCTGGAAAAATATATTATGTATATGAAAAAATATCTGATGCATTTGGCAAAGTAGTTAATAAAGTTTTTTCAAGAAACAAAGATAAAAATATAGAAAGGAATGATGATTGATGGGAAAGAAAGGTAATTTTATTTTAGGCGCAGGTCTTGGACTTGGACTTGGTATGTTATTTGCTCCTCAAAGTGGAGAAAAAACTAGAAAAGAATTAAAGAAGAAATTAAATGAATTATTAGAAAAAGCAAAAGATATTGATCCTGAAGAAGTTGTTAATAACATTTCTAGCAAAGTTATTGAACTTAAAGAAGAATTAGCTAGTTTAGATAAGGAAAAGGCAACTGCTATCGTAAAAGAAAAAGCGGAGAACATAAAAACAAAAGCTGATGAACTTGTTAAACTTGCTGTTGAAAAAGGTACTCCTGCAGTTCAAAAAGCAGCTAAGGAAGTAAGAAGTGCTACTGCTCAATTCCTAAGTGACTTAGCAGACAAAATTTCTACTGAGAATAATACTAAGAAAATTAAAGAGAAAAGTGCAAAATAGCACTTTTTTATTTGTAAAAATGACTTCACATTTATTTCATAATTATGTTTTAATATTTATGTGGTGATGTTTTTTTGAAAGTTCTTATTGTAGATGATGAAAAATTAATTAGAGATGTCATAATTGAGTATTTAAAAAATGAAGAAATGGATTATATTGAAGCTGAAGATGGCCAAAAAGCTGTAGATATTGTAAGTGAAAATGATGATATATCAATTATTGTTATGGATATTATGATGCCTAATATGGATGGTTATACAGCATATAAAGAGATAAGTAAAATAAGAAATATTCCTTGCATTATGCTAAGTGCTAGAACACAGGAGTATGATAAACTCGCAGGATTTGATATTGGTGTCGATGATTATTTAACAAAACCTTTTAGTCCTAAAGAGTTGATAGCTAGAATTAAAGCTATTATGAAAAGAGTATATTTTGATGCTGATGAGATTGAATGTCAAGGCATAAAACTAGATAACTTAGCTCATGAAGTATATGTAGATAACAAAAAGATTGAACTTACGCCTAAAGAGTATGATTTATTAAAATATTTTATGCAAAATAAAAACATTGCTTTATCCAGAGATAATTTGCTAAACCATATATGGGGTTATGATTTTTATGGTGATGCGCGAACTATTGATACGCACGTTAAAACGCTTAGAAATCATTTAGGTAAGAAAAGAAATCTTATTAAGACAGTAAGAGGAATGGGATATAAATTTGAAGCCAAAGTGGAAAAGTAGTATTTTTGTTAAAACCCAAATTTACTTAGGGGTTTTTTGTGCTGTACTATTGTTGACTGTATGGCTTTTTGAACTTGCTTTTTTTTCTATTAGCTATAAGAATTATCAAAAGAAACTAGTTACTTCAATTGCGGATAAGATCCAAGATAGTAATAATTTATCTTCTGATGAAGTTGAGTTAATGGCTTACGAAAATAACATATGTATTACTATTTTTGATACTTTCGGTGACATTAAAGAATATAATACCAAAATGAATGGTTGTATGCTAAATAGTAGTAATACTAATGATGTAGTATATAGCTTTTTAAATTCTCAAAATAAAAAAATATCTAAAATCATTAAAAGTGATAAAGACAATATTGGCTATATGTATGGTGTTAAGAATAAAGGCTTAGACATTTTTATTTATACCCCTTTAAAAGATCATAGTGTTGTAAATACGGTTATGAAAGACCAATTAGTGTATCTTATTATAATAGCTATCTTTATATCTTGTGCGGTATCTTTGTTTATTTCCAATCTTATTACTAAACCTATTAGAAATATTACTAATAATGCCATTAATATTGGTAAAGAAATATATGATACTAGCTTTAATGAAACGGGAATAAAAGAAATTGATGATTTACAGACTGCGTTAAATACTGCGCAAAAAGAATTAAGCAAAGTTCAAGCCTATCAAAAAGATTTAATAGCTAATGTATCTCATGACTTAAAAACTCCTCTTACAATGATAAGAGCATATGCGGAGAAGATTAAAGATATTTCATATAAAAATAAAGATACTTTGGATAGTGATGTTAATATCATTACCGATGAAGTTGATAGGTTAACTCTCTTAGTTAATGATATTTTAGATTTATCGAAAATAGAAAATAATGTTGATACCTTAGCTATTGAAGAATATGATATTGTTCCCCAAATAAAAGAAATACTAAAAAAATATGATATTATTAAGGATGCTGAAGATTACACCTTTATAACGGATTTACCAACATCGGTTCTTATCAATGCTGACAAGAGTAAAATTGGCCAAGTAATTTATAATTTAATTAATAATGCCATAAATTATACTGGGGATGATAAAAAAGTTTATATAAGTTTAAAAAAAGAAAATAAGTCCTATATTTTTAAAGTGACAGATACGGGTAAAGGTATTAAAGAAGATGAAATTAAAAATATCTGGACAAAGTATTATAAAAACGATAAAAATCATCGAAGAAATGTTATATCCACGGGTATTGGTTTGTCAATTGTAAAAGAAGTTTTAGAAAAACATAAATTTGATTATGGTGTAGAATCTAAGTTAAACGAAGGATCTACCTTCTACTTTAAGTTTAAAGAAAGCAAGGCTAATAATAAAAAGTCGCATTAAGCGGCTTTTTTAAGTTAACGAAAATAGATAAAGATAAACGCCGATAAGATAATACAATAGATAGAAAAGTAGGCAAGTTTACCTCTTTTAACCCAATTAGAAAGCCATTCATATGAGAAGTAGGTAATGACTCCTGCGATGACCATACCAATTGCATAAGGCAAAAGTAAGCTAGATAGATCTGGGCTATTAATTAGATCGGATACTCCTAGAATCATCGCCCCAATACTCACAGGAAAGTATAATATAAAAGTATATCTTAAAGCACTATCTCTTTTTAGTTTACATAAAAGACACGCTACTAAAACGGTACCACTACGACTAATGCCAGGGATAATAGTTACCGCTTGAAACAAACCAATTATAATAGCATCTAACAAAGTAATATCATTATCATCTTTAACACCCTTGAATTTTCTGACTAAAAATAAAGATAGAGCTGTGATTAAAAACATAAAGCCCATGATTATAACTTTGCCACCCAATAAGGATTCAATTTTATCCTTAAATAAAAGGCCTGTTATGGTTACGGGTATAGTACTTACAACGACATATAAGCAATACCAAAAATCTTTTTTATATTTACTTCTTTCTTTTTTATTAAAGATAAATTTAAAAAAAGATGTTACATATTTTTTTATATCTTGACGGAATATAAATAATATAGCTATAAATGAACCGAAGTTACAAATTATTTCAAAGTTTAAATCCTTAGTAAACATATTAGTATTAAAAAGGTTTTTAAATAGCATCATATGACCACTGGAAGATATTGGTAAAGGTTCAGTAATCCCCTGAATAATTGCTAAAATAATATATTGTATTAAGCTCATTTTATCACCTAGTTAATTATATAATAATTTTATAATTTTATAAATAAATTTATATTATGAGATTAATATTTTGGTACATTTTGGGAATAATATTATCTGTATGGGGGTTATTCTTTATTTTGCTTAATTTAAATCTATTAGTTATAGGTTATAATTTTTGGCAATATATGCTTTATACTTTTACGCACATTGAATGTTTGTGCTTTTATATTGGCATTTTAATAATAATTATTTTTTATGAAAGGGGATAATATTTTGCACTATAGTTTTAAATTAAATTTTCAAGATAAGTATTATGCATTTTATGATTGGTTTGCTACGGATGATATTAAGGAATATCATAATATAAAGTATTATAAAGTAGATACTAAAACACTTAATGATTTAATAAATTATAACGTTAGAATGGATTTAGCTAATGATCAAGTCTATATTTTTTCCGATACTTTTTCATATATTGCCATTATTTTCCAAGATAATATATCTTATAAAGTAAGTAGAGTAATGCTTAATGATGAATATAAGCTAAAGAAAATATTTATGGATTTAAAATATACTAATATAGATTATGAAAAACTAGATAAAAGAGCCAAAAATGAAGATTTACGGTATATGGATGTAATTAAGAAAGCTTTACTAGATGAAGTAAACTTATTTAATGAAAATGATGAAGATAAAATAAAATATTTATATTATGAGTGGTTCGATAAAAAGGAAAGTAATATTGACTTAATTAAGAAAAGAATGCTTAATAAATTACAAAAACCTATAACCTTTAAAGAAAAATATATTTATGAATTAATTTTAGCTAGTAAAAAATAGTATATTTCCCCTTATTTTGGTTAAATTATTAATAATGGAGGAAATATGAAAAAGGTACTAAGTGTTATTCTGGGAGCTTTATTTATAATGGCCTTAGCAGGTTGTGGTAATAGTGCTACTAAAGCAGTTGAAGATTATTTGAATGAGTATAATTCTCTTAGTGATAATGTCATAAGTGATATGATGGATGTTGTTAAGGATGAAGATATAACTGATGATCAAAAGGGTATCTATCAAGATATTTTTAAAAAACAATATCAAGATTTAACTTACACAATTGATAAAGAAGAATACGATGGAGACGAAGCCACAATTACTGTTACTATTAAAGTATATGATTTATATAAGGCACAAAAGGATGCTAGCGATTATCTAAAGGATCATCAAGATGAATTTAATAATGATGATGGTGAGTATGATATTGCTAAATTCATGGATTATAAGCTAGAACAAATGAAAGATATGACAGATAAAGTTGAATATACAATTGAATTTTATGTAGTTAAAACCACTGATGGCTGGGTAGTAAGTTCACTTTCAAATTCTGATTTAGAAAAAATACATGGTATTTATGACTATGAATCCTAATCTTAGGATTTTTTTATGCTTTACTATTTATCCTTTTTCTACTATAATAGTGATAGTATAAATGGTTGTTTATATAAAAGAGAGGTATGATTAGATGAATAAGGGGAAGGTAGCATTAATCATAGTAGCCGCAGCTCTAGCCCTATTAGCGATTTTTTTATTTTGGAATTTAAATTCTAAAGGTAAGGTTTTTAAAGAATTAAAAATTACTTACCAAGGTGAGGACCAAGAATATACGAATTTAGAGGTAGATACAACAATTTTAAATGTTAATAATGTTAGTTTTCAAGTTGTATCTAAGACTAATGATTCGATTGTACTTGCCACTGCTGATTCATTATATAATGAAGATGGTAAAGATATTGGAACTGAATATAAAGTTGAATTAGAAAAATTTACAACGGTGTGTTTTGAAACATCCAATTGTGCATACTTAACCTTAGAGTAATAAAAGGAGTTATATGATAATTAAAGGTGCAATTTGTGTTGTTACATCAGTATTTTTCGTCATAATAAATACAATAATATTATTCTTAAAACCCCAATTTTCTTATGCTAAAAATGATCAGGAAAATTTTTGTGTTTATTTTCAAAAATGGGTTGGAACCCTATTATATATGGGTACCATTATTGTCAGTTTATTATGTATTTATTTTTCAGTTGAACTTAGTTTATATGTATCTTATTCTTTTTTAGTAATTGAATGTATCCTTTTAGTGGCATATGCTTTGTGCAAGTACAAATGTGTTACCGTAAATGGTGATAATATAAAAGTAGAAAGATTATTTAAAAAAGAATTAAATACAACTTTTAGTGCCATTGAAAGAGTAACGTATATTCCTAATGCTAAACTGGTATTTAAACTAAAGAAAAAAGAACAATTTGATGTATCTTTTAATTCAGAAAATTTTCGAAGATTATATCGAACCCTTTTAAAGCATGATTTGAAATTTAAAACGGGTAGAATTCCTGAAGACGAAAATCATGTTTATATAGCTAAATATAATATAACTATTGATTTTCCTAAAACGATGTTTAGGGAATATTACCAAAATGATACTTATTTAAAAAATAGTAAATATTTATTTTCAGCACGTAGTTTAGAAAAACATGAATATCTTGAAGGCTATTCTAAAGAAAGCCCTTTAAGTATTAAAGAATTTTGTGAACTTATTAAAAAAGACATGAATCATGATGGCTTTAAGTATAGTAAATCGACGGAAGCAAAATTTGATGGTTTAGATTTTTTAGTTTTAAAAAGTATTGGTAAGAAAGATGATAGTATCGCAAGACTTGCTTATATTTATCACTCTAATGAAGAGTACTTTGTTATGTATGCCGATATTCTGACTAAAGATGAAGAAAGCTTTAACAAAAAGATGAGTAACTCTATACGTAAATCTTTATATGAAGATGGTAAGTCAAGACTTGCAAGAATATAGGATATTTTAGGGCATTTCTACTTGATAATTTTATCTTATTTATGATAAAATTAATATAATAGAAAGGAGTAAGAACATGAAAGGATTAAAAGCTGTATTATGTTTAGTTGTAGCTGCTGTAGTTTCAATGGTTATGGCTGTAACTGTAAATGCTGCAGAAAAAATCAATGTAAGAGTAATTGATACTCAAAATAATACTGACTTTAGTTATGTAATTGAAGCTGGTATGACTTTAAATGAACTTAAAGAAGAAAGCTATGCAAGCGCATTAAAAAAGGTTATCGATGACACAACTCATACAACATATCTTGCACTTATTGATGTTGCAACAGGCAGAGAAGTTGATTTAGATGAAAAACTTACTGCTGATATAACTATTAAAGCTATAAGTGAAGCTGATACAATCAAGATAACTGTTGCTAATACTGGAAACTCTTTTACTGGTATTACAGCTGGTATGACAATAAAGAACTTTGCTAAGCAAAGTTATGCAAGCCAAGTTGCTGGCTTAATGACTGATGATTTTGCTATGTTTGTTGATGCTAAAACTGGTGAAGAAATTGATCTTGATGAACCACTTTATGTAGATACAACTATTAAAGCAATTTATTATATTACAGTTACTATTGATGACACAGAGCATAAAGTATTAGAAACTGCTACTTTAGAGGACTTATATGAATTTGTCGAAGAAAAAGAAGGCTATGAGTTCACAGGCTTAGTTGATGAAGAAGGAAATGCTGTAACAGATGATGATGTAGTTGATAAAGCTGTATTTAAAACTACATACAAGAGTCTTGTTTCAGAAGTAACTCCAGATCCTACACCTGAAGCTCCTAATACTTTAGATAACATTATGGCTTATGTAGTTGTTGGTTTAACATCTACTTTTGGTTTATTAGCATTAGGCTATTCAATTAAAAGAAAATTAAATAGCTAAATATTAATAACATAAGTTTTAAACCCTAATTGAGTTTTATACTCGATTAGGGTTTTATATTTATACCATAATAGATTTGGCTTTTGTGTTATAATGATAAAGAATGTTAATAGCTAGAAAGTCGGTGAATTTATGGATATAAGTAAAATAAAAAAAGAATTAATTAAACAAAAAAAGTCTAAATTCGAGGGCAATATTTATCATTATTCCCAAATAACTTATGCTTATAATTCAAATAAAATCGAAGGCAGTAGATTAACCAGTGAGCAAACGGAAGCAATATTTGATACATCTTCTTTTATTCCTAAAAGTGATGATTTAATTAAATTGGATGATTTAATAGAGGTAAAAAATCACTTTAAGCTATTTGATTATATATTAGATCATGTAGATGAATTATTAACTAAAGATATGATAATTGAAATGAATAAGATATTAAAAAGAAATACTAGTGATGAGGATGATCCTCGATATAATGTCGGAGGATTTAAAGTTGTTCCAAACATTATAGGTGTTGTTAGTGTAATTGATACTACGGCACCAGAGAATGTGGAAAAAGAGATTGATGAATTATTAAAAGCATATAATTCTAAGATTAATATCTCTTTAGAGGATATTGTTGATTTTCACTTTAAATTTGAAAGAATTCATCCTTTTGGCGATGGAAATGGGCGTATAGGAAGAATAATAATGTTTAAAGAATGTTTAAGAAATAATATTATGCCCTTCATTGTATTAGATATTGATAAGCCTTATTATATGCGAGGCTTAAAAGAATATAAGAATGATCAAATGTTTTTAATTGATACAATAAAACATGAACAAGACTTATATGAACAAATCTGTGAAAAATTATTAAATTTTGAAGTTAAAGAAAATGATTAGCAAAATTATCTTATAATAGGTTAAACTTATTATTCAAGGTGTAATTTTGCTATCTTTTTTTATATATAAAGCGATTGGTTCCCGAATAAGCTAGCTCTGCTATTATATTAGCTATTTCATCGACGCTTTTATCAAAATCATTTAGTATCCAATAATTAATAATCCCTAAGGCTCCATTAAAAATATAACTTGCAGCATATTCTACATCTTCATCAGATAAATTAGGAATGTCTTTTTGCCATTTAGCTTTACATTTTTCATATGCTATGGTCATAATATCATTTAGAAAGTATATGGTGTTATTATTGGTATAAAATAAAACTTTAGCTAAATCTTTATTTTTGGTAAATGCTAAAAGCAAATCTCGAGCAAATGTTGCAACAGTATAGTCACAATCATTAGCAGAGGCCATTTTTAGCTCGTTTACGAACTCTTCTTGGATTTTATCGAGTAAATCATAAACATCCAAATAATAACGGTAAAAAGTAGCTCTATTGATATCTGCCTTTTCACATATTTCACTAACCGTTATTTTTTTTATGTCTTTTGTTTCTAATAAATCTAAAAAAGTATCTTTAATTACTTTCTGAGTATATTTAGTTCTTCGGTCCATATTTAATCCTTTATTAAACAGTCTGATATCAATTTGTTTAATATCTAACAATTTTAACTTTTATTGCTGATTGAATGACTGCTTACTCCATTATATAATACATTTGTAATTTGTGCAACAAATGTATAAAAAGGAGAATGATTATGAAATCACTTACAAATATATTTAGAAAAGCTAAGAAAGAATCTTTATGGCATAAATATTATCCTAAAGATAAAGACAATATAGTGGTACCCAATATATCTATTTATGAATATCTTGACTCCGAAGTTAAAAACAGAAATAGTATTGCCATAAATTATTTTAATTACAAGATATCCTATAGTGATCTTTTCAGGGAAATTGATATATGTGCTAAATCTCTTCGTAGCCAAGGCATAAGACCTGGTGATGTTGTAACAATATGTATGCCTAATACTCCTGAAGCGGTAATAAGTTTTTATGCTGTTAATAAAATCGGAGCTATAGCTAATATGATTCACCCTTTATCCGCGGAAGAAGAGATTAAACAATCTTTAATCAGTACTAAAAGTGTTTTAGTTATAACCATTAATTTAGCCTATGATAAGATGAAAAATATATTAAGCCAAACTGCTGTTTACAAAGTAGTAATTGTCTCAGCCTCAGATTCAATGCCCAAGCTACTTAAAATAGGCTATAACCTTACCCAAGGAAGAAAAATAGCCACCCCAAGGAAAAATGAAGAATTTATCTATTGGCATGAATTCATGGAAAAGGGCAAGAAATATTATGAAGATGTTTTAGTTAAAACAACTAAAGATCAAGATGCGGTTATTCTTCATAGTGGAGGTACAACGGGAACCCCAAAGAATATTGTTTTAACCAATGGTAATGTTAATGCTGTTGTTGAGCAAGTTAAGATAATGGTTCCTAATATTACCATAGATGATAAAATGTTATCTATTTTGCCTTTGTTTCACTGTTTTGGCCTTGTAGTGTGTGTTCATTGTCCTCTTTCTTTAAATGCTACGGCTATCTTAATTCCCCAATTTGATGCTAAACGTTTTGATAAATTATTAGTAAAATATAATCCTACAGTTCTCCCTGGAGTTCCAACTTTATTTGAAGCTTTAGTTACTAATAGTCATATGAATAATGTTAGTCTTAAAAATCTTAAATATGTTATATCGGGAGGCGATACTTTGCCACCTGCCAAAAATGAAATGGTTAATAAGTTTTTACAAGAACATGGTTGTAATACTCATGTTATCCAAGGTTATGGCATGACCGAAACTACGGGACCGGTTACTTTAAGTGCGTTGGGAGCCGATGTATCAGGAAGTGTTGGGATTCCTTTACCCGGAAATAATGTTAAGATAATTGATGTTGATACTAAAGAAGAGTGTGAAATAGGTAAAACAGGCGAAATCTGTATAAGTGGTCCTACGGTTATGAAAGGATATCTTGATAATGTTAAAGAAACTAATGAAATGTTAGCTAAAGATAAAGAGGGCAATATCTGGATTCATACTGGTGATTTAGGTTATATTAATGAAGATGGAATTCTTTTCTTTGCTCAAAGACTTAAAAGAATGCTTATTGTATCAGGCTATAATGTCTATCCTTCACATATTGAAGATGTTTTATTAAAGCATCCTTATGTCTTAAACTGTGGGGTAATTGGTGTACCACATCCCTATAAAGTACAAGTTCCTAAAGCTTATATTGTTTTAAGCCCTGAGATTAAAGACTGTGCTAAAGTAAGAAATGAAATTAAAGAATATTGTGAAAAAAATTTAGCTAAATATATGCTTCCCAAAGAATATGTATATAGAGAGTCACTTCCTAAAACGATGATTGGTAAAGTTAACTATCGGGAACTGGAAGAAGAAAATAAGACTAACTAATTAATAAGGATTTTAAATACCTCATATACTATATTGACTATTATTAGTCATGGAGGTATATGAAATTTTTATTATTTCCTAAAAGAACATATTTTTTAACTCAAGCTTATGGTCCACTTTCTTATTCTCATCAAGGTAGATTTGCAATTGATGTATCCGCAGCCGGCGGAGGCTCAAGAGCAGTATATGCACCCTTTGATGGCTATGTAGGCCAAGTTTACGTAAGTCCATCAGAAGCATATACTATATGGCTTGTTTCAAGTGAAAAAGTATTATGTGCCGACAATAAACCATATTATGTTGTAATGCAAATAACTCATCCTGTTGAGATAGCTAATTTTAAAGTAGGTGATACTTTTAAACAAAAAGATTTTCTTATGAATGATGGAAGTACAGGTTTTGCTACGGGTGAACATATTGATATAGAAATAGCCCTATATGATCGTAAAGAAGATATTAAGACCGGTTTTTATCAAACTAGTTATGGTACCTTTGGTTTAGTAAATGCGGTAGCTCCTACTAAGTATTTAGTTTTATCAAATGATACTAAAGTATTAAATGATGTATACGATGGAATAAAATATCCTATTAAGACAGAAAGTGAAGTTATTAATATTGAATATAATACAGGTGTTTATAGGACCCTAGATAATATTAGAGTTAGAACCGGTCCAGGAGTTAATTATCCCCAAAAAAGAGTAAAAGCTTTAACAGCTGATGGCAAGAAAAATGCTACAAGCACTAATCCTGATGCATTAGCCTACTATAAAAAAGGAACTTTGTTTGATGCTATAGAAATATTTATTATGGATGATGAAGTATGGGCTAAAACTTACAGTGGATTTGTTAATATAATTTATAAAAATGAAGTAAATTGTGAAAAAGTTTAACTTTTTTTAAAGTCATTTCTTTTGTAAAGAAATGGCTTTTTTATGACTGTTTACATAGGTAAAATAGAGCCCAAAACCCCTTGACAATATATATATATATATATATATAATGGACTTATAAAATAAAGGAAGGAGGATATTTTCCAAACAAATATTTTAATCAAATATTTTAAGAAAGGGAGATTGATAATATGAAGAAAATAATTTTTACATTTATAACAGTATTAACTGCATTATTTTTAGTACCAAATGTAATTAGCGCAGAAAGCGTTGCTGAGCCATCTGTAAGTTTAACACCTAATAAATCAATTAATAAGGACAGTGAAGTAACTCTTGAAGTTGATTATGGAAGTGAAGTAACATCAATGTATTTTGATGTTGAAAAATTAGGATTCTGTACTTTATTTGATTGTAAAGATATTGTAGAACATCCTAGAGACCATATAACAATAGATGGAAATGATATAGATGTACATGAAAAAGCAGTAAGTGTGGCTAGAGAAAGCGGTACTAATAATTTGCAAATTAGCATTTCAGATACTTATGGTAGTACTAAATTTAAAACTGTTCAAATTAAAACTAAAGCAACAAGTAATGTAACAAGAACAACTATAAATGTTTTAAATATAAGAAAGATTAATTGGCCTCAAGTCCAAGTTAAATCTGCTTCAGTAAAGATAGAGGATGTATTTAACTTCAATTTAGAAAATAATGGAGAAAAAGTAAATTTATCTATACCTAGATGGACAACATTAAAAGAGATATTAGATAATAAATACTATGCAAATGTTGAAGAAGTAAAAAGCATAAATGAAGTAATAAATAATGAAAAATTTGCTAAATTCATTAATACAGAAACTGGGGAAGACTATAATACAGCTGATACAATTGATTCTGATATTACAGTTAAAGCGGTTTATTACATTAGTATAACTATCGACGGAAAAAAATATGATGATATTCTTGATAATAGCAAGCTAGCTGATCTATATGAACTTGTTCCGGAAAAAGAAGGATATAAGTTTACGGGATTAGTTAAGGAAGACGGAAAAGCTGCAACTGATGCTGATGTAGTTGATAATGCCGTATTTAAAGCTACATACAGAAGTCTTCTTGCAGGAATAACTCCTGAAATCCCTAGTGAGGATAATGTTGTAACAACTGATTCTGGAACATATGATGTATTACAAGAATCATTACTTAATACTACTGATGAAACATTAAAAAATTTAATTGAAGACAATGATGTAATTGTTACTCTTGAGGCTAAAGATACTACAGTAACAGATAATGAAAAGAAAAAATTTGCTGATGCTTTACCAAACGCAACAATATCTAAATACTTAGATATTAGTGTTTTAGTAAAATCTGGAAATGAAACATATAATTTACATGAATTAGATGAAGAAATAACTCTTACAGTTAAAATACCTAAAGATTTACCTGAATTAAAAGAAGGGTATACAAGAGTATATTACATTTTAAGAGAACATGATGGTAAAGTTGAAAGACTTGAAACATTATTATCTGAAGATGGAACAGAATTAAGCTTTGCTACTGATAAATTCTCTACTTATGCACTTGCATATGAAGATCAAGCAAATGCTGGAACTAATCCTGATACATTAGATAATATTGCTAGTTATTTAATGATAAGTGCTATTGCATGTACTGGTTTAGTAGCCTTAGGCTATTCAATTAAAAAGAAACTTGAAAATTAGATTTTTTATCCTTTTCCTTTTATTTAACCCATTTCTTATTAAGAGATGGGATTTTTTATTTCAAAAATTTTATGCTTTTTGACTAATAGCAACAGTAGAAATAACTTCAAAAACCCCTTGACAATATATATATATATATATATATAATGGACTTATAAAATAAAGGAAGGAGGACAAATTGTTAGAACAAACAATTTTAAGAAAGGAAGAATGAAGTTATGAAAAAATTAAAATTATTTGCTATAGGCATGCTTGTTGTTTTTGCCGCAGTTGGTGGTGTTAGTGCTGCTGAAAGACCTACATATGCTGATAAAGCTCGAAATTGTAAAGTAGATAATGTAAATGATTTAGAGGCTGCCATTTCTGCTAAGTGGGTTGATGGGGATGGTTATGCATCTTGTGAAGAAATAATAATTAAGCCCAACTCTAATATTACTCTTGATAGAGATCTTACATTTAATGGTGAAAGTAATCTTAATGCTAAGAGTGGAAATATTGTATTAGATTTAAATGGTCACACAATAACATTTACTGATTACAATAATTTTGCCATATGGAATAAGGCTAATGTTTTACTAAAAAATGGTAATATTGTACAAAAGTCTAATGGATGGAGTGCAATTGATGTGATGAATAACGCAAGCTTAGAAACATCTGCTTTGAATGTTACAGTTTCTGGCAACGTTGATTACGATGAAGATGATAAAACTTACACATATCCTTATGCTTTTGATGTTAGTGGACTTGATGAAGGAGAGGAAGCTACACTAGTAGTTAGCGCAGATACTGTTGTTAACGTACCAAATGGTAATGGATTAAAATTGGAAAGTTATGCAAAAGTTGTATTAGATGGTACTTGGAATACATACGGATCACTTGTAGTAGATGATAATGGTGCTACAAATACAACATATGTTAAATTTTTAGGAGGAAATTATAATGCGGAACATGGTGTTACAGTTCCTATAACAAGAGGTAATTGGACATTTGATGGTGGTACATTCACATCTAATGATACAGTTGCTATTTATATACAAAAACCTGTTAAGAAAAATGGCCAAGCTGCAGCCAAAAAAGCACAAAGTGTAAAAATAAATGGTGGTTTTTTTGAAACTAAAAATCGTTTAAGCAAAACTATACTTGCTGCTGAATTAACTAAGTTTGTTACAGGAGGAGTATTTAAAGCACCAATTATAAGTGATGAGCTAGCTTCAAAATATGTAGCTGCTAATGTTAAAACTGTAGTTGAAAACGGTGTTACATATGTTGGCAATGAATACACAATAACTGTTACTGACAGCACAAATGGTAAAGTTAAAGCTGACAAAGCTAAAGCTATCTCAGGACAAGTAGTTACACTAACTGCTCTAGCAGATAATGACTATGTGCTTGATGCATTTACTGTTACTGATGAAAAAGGAAATGCTATTGAAGTAGTAGATGGCAAATTCGTAATGCCAGGTAGTAATGTAACTGTTAAAGCAACATTTAAATCAGTTGCTGCTGAATCAACAAAAATAACTACTGAAATTCCTAGTGCTGATGATGTTGTAACAACTGATGAAAAAACTTCTAATGTATTAACAGAAACATTAAAAAATACTAAAGATGAAAAGTTAAAAAAATTATTAGAAAACCAAGATGTAACTGTTGCTCTTGAAGCTAAAGATACTACAGTAACAAATGATGAAATGAAAAAATTTGCTGAAGTTTTGCCAAATGCAACAATCTCTAAATATTTAGATATCAATGTTTTAGTAAAAGCTGGTGAAACAACACTTAACTTACATGAATTAGATGAAGAGATAACTCTTACAGTTAAAATACCTGAAAATTTACCTGAGGTAAAAGAAGGTTATACAAGAGTATATTACATTTTAAGAGAACATGATGGTAAAGTTGAAAAACTTAAAACAGTATTATCTGAAGACGGAACAGAATTAAGCTTTGCTACTGACAAATTCTCTACTTATGTACTTGCATATGAAGATCAAGCAAATGCTGGAAATACTCCTGAAAACCCTGATACATTAGATAATATTGGCAGTTATTTAATGATAAGCGCTATTGCTTGTACTGGTTTAGTAGCTTTAGGCTATTCAATTAAAAAGAAACTTGAAAATTAATATTTCGAAGTAATCCTTTTCCTTTTATTTGACCTATTTCTCTAACAAGAGGAATAGGTTTTTATGGTGTGACACGCATGTGTTAAAACTAGGGCACGAAAGTTGCCTGTGGGCTTGGTAGCAGGAACCACTAGCTGAAAACAAGGGTGTCCATCGTGAGGTGGAATCTGAAAGAAGTTGGAGGCAAAGTCTTGGCTCGACGGACAGAAATCACATATTAAGGCTATATAAGCTGGACGAGGTTGCCATACAAACTGAAGTCCGATACTACACGAGGTTTATATAGTAAATGTGGCGAGTATATGAGATGAAAGTGTTAACACTTA
>CANQFJ010000013.1 GCA_947598485.1 uncultured Bacilli bacterium
AAACTTGACATAATAAAACCCTTTATATAAAAGGGATGGTTAATATTTAAAAAAATAACTAACTGTCAAACTCCGGAAATAAAAGAAACATTGATCTAGTCATTTATCTATCCACCCTATATTTTAATTCTATCATAATATACTCTTTTAATCTACTTCAACTTTGCATTTTTATTGTATTTTTTTAACGATTATAGTATAATTAATATGTTTTCTAATGCGCCCATAGCTCAACTGGATAGAGCGTTAGACTACGGATCTAAAGGCTGGGGGTTCGAATCCCTTTGGGCGTACCATAAGAATTAAAAACTTGGACTATAATAGTTCAAGTTTTTTTAAAATTATTACTTATCATTTACTCTCTTTGTAGGCCAAATTGCTATATTATTCAATATTTCCATATCATCAATGTCATTTATATGATTTCCATTTTCTAAAGCATATGTTAGGAATCTTGTAACAACCATTTTTATGACATCATCACTTAAAAAGCAATAAATCGGATTACTTCCTTTTATTTCTAAACATTGTTTCATACTAGTATGGTATTAAGTTTGTACTATAGTAGTAGTCTGAGGCTATAATTACTGATTTTCCCCCTGCTAATAGTTTGGTAACAAACTCATTGATAGATCTTTCACCATATACTTTATCATCTTCAAGTTCTAGTAAACTAGTAGCATCACCAATTATATAAACGACGCCTGTAATATCCTTACTTTCTGTTGTACCATCCTTTTCTTTAAAAGAACCTATCCCACTTGCGTATATTTTCTTTAAAGCAAAATCGGCAGAAATTTGAGCATTAAATAAAATATAAATTATTTTTTCAAAGTCTTCAATAAAAAGATCATCAGCTGACCCATATCTACTCACATCATAGCTAACTTCATCTCGAAGCCTATTAACTAAAATTTGCAAACAAGATGCTAAATCAGATATTCTATTTCCTAAAGCTTTTCTTCCTCTAACGCATTGAGCATATTCTTCTTTTAATTCATATAATCTTTTTAAAACTTGGCAAAAAACTTCAATATCTTCCTTATTAATTTCTCGAGGGTCATAACATCCTATCGTATAAAGACTATTTGATAATATTTCTTTATACACGCTATTTAATTTTTCTTTTAATTCTGCGTCTTTAGCCTTTTCGGCAATATCTTGCATAAAAAGCCTCCTTATATAGGAACTATTCTATCACAAAAAAATAAGTTATTAAATTATAATTAATAATTATCCAAAATAATAAACACACAAGTATTTTATTTATGCATATAATGTAGTAATAGTTTAATTTTAGACTTGAAGTACATATTAATTTATAGTATAATTAATAGCGAGTTCGAGAAGTAGCACAGCTTGGTAGTGCACCACGCTTGGGACGTGGGGGTCGCAGGTTCGAATCCTGTCTTCTCGACCATTGAATAAAAAAGCCCAGTTCAAAGCTGGGTTTTTACGTGTCTAAATTATCTTGGTCTTTTAAACAGTGCGGCTTTTTCTGCTTGAGCTTCTTCATCAGACATCGGTATTCTATTAGGGTTAACATTACCTACTGAAGAGCCTAAGTGCCTATTTGGCTTATTCGCATCCATTTGCATAATGCCTGATGTATCTACTGTTGTACCAGATACTATATTACCTTTTTCTGGCGTAGATTCTTTTTGTTTATTTTTGTTTTTCTTTTTTATTAAATTAGTATCATCAAATATTTCAACATCTTCATTTTTCTCTTTTATAAATTTAATTACTTCTTCATAATTTTTAATACCAGTCAAATCTAAAGGAAGTTCTACTCTATCCGAAGCAGTAACTTTTTTAAATATTAATATTATATCGGCATAATTATTTTTGTTATTATATACTCCTACCCGATCAATTCGCTCAAGATATCTAATTGTATACCCTTTCTTATTATTAAAGGCTATTACCCTTAGATTGGTAAACCAATATTTATTAAATCTATTTTTAGTATTAACCATTAAATCATAGGCAAAGAAGAAAGCTAAAAATATGGTTATGATTATTACTCCTAAAAAGGCAATATATTTATCAAAGCTAAATCCTGATGCATAATATTTTGCTCCACCAATATCGTGATTTACACAATATGTATATATAAACAAAGCCCATAGAATAATTACCAGAATTAAAGAATAAACATACTTTTCCCAGTATTTTTTTGTCTTTCTAACATCTGTTTCTAAAGTTAGTTCTATTTTTTCATTTTCAATTAGTTTATTTTCAACTTCCTCATACATAAGTATCACCATATTAAGTATAACTTAAATATTCGTTAAAAGTTAGAGATATTTACTTATTTACTTTAGAAAATGTAAAAATTGTATCTTTAAATAAAACAAGATAAGCGTTTTAGACTTATCTTATTTAAACTCATTATTAATATGCTTTACCAAAATAAACTAAATGTTTAGCTTCTTTACCACAGCATACACATTTATCAGAAATACCCTCTTCATTAAATGGTATACATCTTGATGTAGCTCCTCCGGTTTTAGCTTTAATTTCATCTTCGCAAGCTTCATCACCACACCACATCGCTTTAACAAAGCCACTTTTTTCATCAAAAGTATGTATCAGTTCATCCATATTATGAGCTTCATAAATATGATTTTCAAGATGTTCTTTCGCTTTTTGATACATATCTTTTTGCATTTGTTCAAGTATCTCAGGAAGCTTAGTGGTAACTTCCTCTAAGCCAACACTTATCTTTTCCCTATTATCTCTTCGAACTATCGTAACAACACCATTTTCAAGATCTCGAGGGCCAATTTCAATTCTCGTAGGTATACCTTGAACTTCTTGATTAGAAAACTTATATCCGGGAGTTTTATCTGATAGGTCAATATCAACAGCCATAGCTTGTTTTTTTAATTCATCATAAATTTTATTTGCTACTTCCAAAATCTCTGGCTTATTATGGCCAATTGGTATAATCATACTCTTTATTGGAGCAATATGTGGTGGAAGAACAAGCCCATCATCATCACCATGAACCATAATAATAGCACCAATTATTCTTGTCGAAAGTCCCCATGAAGTTTGGAATGGATTAACATACTTATTATTCTTATCTATGAATTTAACATCAAATGCTTTACTAAAGCCATCACCAAAATAGTGACTCGTTGCCGATTGCAATGCTTTACCATCGTGCATTAAAGCTTCGATTGTATAAGTTGCTTCGGCGCCAGCGAATTTTTCACTTTCCGTTTTTTGCCCCCATATAACAGGGATAGCTAAATCATTTTCAACAAAATCATGATAAATTTCAAGCATCATCTTAGTTCTATCTTTTGCTTCTTCACTAGTCTCATGGATAGTATGTCCCTCTTGCCATAAGAATTCTTTACTTCTTAAAAATGGTCTTGTTGTCTTTTCCCATCTTAATACTGAACACCATTGATTATAAACCATTGGAAGGTCACGATAAGAATTTAAATTCTTAGCAAAGTGTTCACAAAATAATGTCTCACTCGTAGGTCTTATGCAAAGCTTTTCCTCTAAAGGGTTAGCTCCTCCCATCGTTACCCAAGCAACTTCAGGAGCAAAACCATTAACATGATCTTTTTCTTTATTTAAAAGACTTTCTGGGATAAGCATCGGCATATAAACATTCTTTACGCCTGTTGCTTTAAATCTAGCATCCAAATTTTTTTGAATGTTTTCCCATATAGCATACCCCGCGGGCATATATACCATACATCCTTTTATACTGGTATATTCACATAATTTAGCTTTTCTTACTACATCAGTATACCATTGTGCAAAATCAACATCACGTGATGTTATTGCATCTAAAAATTTTTCGTTTGCCATAATATGCCCTTCTTTCTTATTAAACTTGTTTAAATTTTATCATAATAACTATTTAAAGTAAATTATAGTTCATTAATTACTTCGTGATTTAATTTGGTATCATCAAACCATTTCTTAGCAAAACTTGGTCTTATATCAAAATCTTTAGTTTCGTTTATATTATACCATTTATTGATTGAACTTTTATCTTTATCATGGGTATAGAAGTTATCCATACTATTAATTTTCTCGCTATCTATTTTATAAACAAATAAAAGTTCATGAAACTTAGTTCCATTATAAGTAAAGAAGTTTTCTACTACTTCAAGTAAAGATAACTCATTATCTTTAACAAGAACTCCTACTTCTTCATTTATCTCTCTTATCATAGCCTTTTTAGTATCCTCTAAAAACTTAACTCTTCCCCCAATTAAAGAGTAATAATCGCCACTTTTATCATTTTTTTGTAAAAGTACTTTATTACCATTTTTAAAAATACCTGCTACACGAAAGTTGAATTTGATTCCCTCATCATTTACAAATTTAATATCCATACTTAATTTTCCCTTCTTCTTACAACAAATCTTGTACTTCCCTTTTCTTTGCCATCATATAAAGAATTTATAAATCCTAATAATTCTGTTAAAGACCCATTGATATAATAATATCCTTTACAAGCATTAATTCTATTTATTAGCTCCTGTCTTTTAAGATATGTCTCTTCTGTTTCATAAGAAGGAATATATCCCATAGGATGGCCACTAGCATCTACAAAAGTTGCAGCCTGACCACGAATATGACTTGATAAGTTTTGATATAGCAAGAAGTTATTTCGCCAGCTATCTCCCGGGGCTACTTTTAAGTCATTTTCTCTATCATCAAGTCTTACATGAACAACATTCGTGATAGGTACTACTCCATATTCTGTATCAATCCCGACATCTTGAGCCATGATAGTAATTTTATTAGTCCATTCATCGGCAACATCATTACGAAATAAGTATAGCAAAGATTCTATATTATTTTTAACTGATAATAATCTTAAATTTAAAAACTTAGTTCCTCCATAAGCCGCAATGCCATCACCATCTAAGCCTATTAAAGTCATATCGTTACTAATTAAAGAAAAGCCATAATCTTGGCATAGATTTACAGCCAAACTAGTTTTACCAGCTCCTGCCTCCCCAATAATTGAAGTTGCTTCGCCATTTTTACATACACAAGCCGAATGACAAGAGCTTAGTCCCATTTGGGCAAATTGTTTTTCTAATAAGGGATACGCTAAATAAATAAGGTTACTCTCAGTTAAATTTTGAGCCGGAAAACGTAAAGTCATGCCTTTATCGCCACATCTTAATCCTACATTTTCTTCAGTAATAATATAGATAAAAGTATGGGCAATTGATTCATCATCTTTTATAAATTTAGGATCAAAAAATTCCATGAATTGCTTATTTCGTAAAAAATATTCTTAAAGGAACATCACTTATAAATCGTAAAGTAGCAGAGGCTACTCCTATACAAAAGGTCTCCATAACGTCTCCTAAAATAGATTAATTGGTTTAATAATCTCATGCATAAAATCTTCCGTAAATTCTTCTTCAATTATCTTTTCACATTCTTGTTTTTTACTTAAGTCATTTACCATTAGATAAAAGAAATATGGTTCTAAAATAGACCCTTTATTCCTTGTTAAAGAATAAAGCGTACATTTAATACCAAGTTCATCATTAATTCTTTTAACCGCTTTATTAGCCATGAAATTAATAACACAACCAGTATGATATCTTTCATTTTTACCACACGGAGCTTCCATAGTATGTTCTCTAAAACTAGGAATCAAACCTTGAGCATTGTTGCCTCTTCCTACGACTCCTTCTTCACCACATTCGATGCAACTTCCTTTAACTAAGCCATAAATATGATATGAGCCATCGAGATTTTTATTAATATCTACTTTATAAATATAACCTTTAGGATTAGGTATTTTAGCAACTTCTTTATATAAAAGTTCTGTATATTTATCAATTATCTTATCATATTCTTCTTTATCTTTAAATTTGTCTTTAAATATTGGTAAAGAAACATAGATATCGACATCTTGACCTTTTCTGGTTACCATTACTTTAATGTCTTGTCCTACTTCATCATATTTTGGACAGGCATAGCCATCTTCATTAAAAGCCCAAAAGAAAGATTCAACTTTAAAAGTAGCTTCTTCACAAAAGGTTTTAGAACTATGATTTACACATAAAGAAGTATCCGCAGCATATAAGGTTTTCGCATCTGGTAAATCATCTATACTTTGAGGTTTATACCAATTTTCTTGCTTAGAATATTGGGTTGGATTAATAATGATATCTAAATCTTCTTCGGGATTAATTCTTGGCATAATCGTACTTAAGTATTTTTTAATAACCGGAGTAAATAAAGATTCTAAATCAATTTTATTACCAGCATATTCACTGCTTACTCGACCATTCATTTCGACTCTTATGGGATGCTTTCTTATAATCTTGCCATCTTCATATAGGAATAATCCCCCACCGATATAAAATTTATCAATGTTATGATGAAGAATTACACCAAAGTTTTCCATACAATATTTTGCATAAACTCTTGAGCATTCTTGAGCTAATTTATCCGCAATAGTATCAGGATGACCTATACCCTTTCTTTCAACTATTTCTAGATAATTATCCTCAGGATCTTTATACCCCTTTATTACTTGTAGCTTCATATAACCTCCTTAAATCTATACAACTTTGAACAATTAATCTTTCCCAATCTTCAATATCATTATCATTAACATACTGCCAAAAGCTAACTACTCTTTTCATAAATAAATCTACGAATTCACGCATTTTTTCTTCGGTAAAATCATCTTCTTGTAAATATTTATTAAGAGCATCAAGCCATATGTGATATATATTACCATAATTAAGCTTACTTGGATCAAAATTTAATTTATCATATACTTCATCCATATATTCCCAACTTTCATTAGGAATAATAAATGGTTTGTAATCTATTTCTTCATAGCTTACATTTAAAGGAGGATATTTATTAACAGCATTTTTTAAGCCTTTAACTACTCCCATAAAAATATTGGCCATTTTGTGATAGCTTACTCCATGAATCTTTTGGCCAAGATAAACAATATCAACTTTAAAGTCATGAGTAAGAGCATAAATAAGCATATAAATATCAATACCATAGTCCATGATATCATCATCTAAATCACTAGTTAAAATACTTTTAATATATTTTAGATTAAAGGCATAATCTCTCCCGATAGGCTGTCTTATAAACTTACCATATAAAGTATATAATATAGGTACGACAAAATGGTTCGTGGTATTACCTTCTTCTTTTCTTCTTTCATAATAAGGACATATAAAATCATTGCCTTTCTCTAAAGAAGCAATGATATTTAAAAGCCACGTATAATTAAAACTACGTAAATCAGCATCTAACGTAATGGCATAATCAATATTATTTTTAACACAAAAGTTAAAGAACTCTCTTATATTATAGCCCTTACCTCTTTTATCAAATACTATATTTTTCTTGGGATGAATAGTCTTAGTATTCAAAAAAATCTCATTAGTTTTATCAGGACTATTATTATCTGAGTTAAAAATTACACTATCATAGTTATCATCAAGATAAAGCAAAGCATCATCAATTTGCTTTGTTATATTAGCAATATTTTCACTTTCATTATAACTAGGAATACAAATAGCTAATGTTTTCTTCATGCCCACATTATACAATGATAAATTTTATAAATAAAGAAAAAATAGAAATGTTTCTATCTTACTTATATAACTTATTAATTATTAATATCTAAAATCGTACCACAATATTGGAGTGCCTTTAGCATCTGTTATTTTTATATAATAGATATAGCCATGAAAATAATCTTCATCCCAGTTTGATTTACCAACATAATTACTATAACGTTCAATATTTATTATAGGATCTTTTCTTTTATATGAAAATTCGAGAACTTTTTCACCATCTTTAAAAACAATGGCTTTTGGAAAAGAATTGTTTTCAAAGCAAATTTTAATAGCAACTTTTTCATTTAAAGGAATGTTATTATAAACGATATAATCAGAATATGATGCTCCATTTCTTAACGAGAAGGTTAATGAAGCCACACGAGTACTTGTAACTATAATATTGTCAGCATTAGATCCTCTTCCAAAATCTATTATCCTAACATAATTTTTTTTAAATTCATCTGCCCACAATGCTTCAAACTCTATTGTAAATCCACCTGCCCAGTTAATAGTTTCAGGCAAATCTGCAACATCAACGTAATCATCTATACCATCCAAATATAGTCCATAATTACCTTCTTTATCTTTTTTCACTACAGCCCCATTTTCAAATGTCCCGTCATAATCATTTCCTGATATATCTATGGCAGAATTAACCTTTTCAATTCTATCAAAAAAAACTTTACAATTTTGAGCCTTTGCTGTAGTTAATTCAAATGTTCCTTTATCTTTATTCCAGCGAAGTTTTTCTTCATTATCGCAAATAGTCTTATTATGGTTGTAAATATATCCGCGAAACGGTAAAGTATCATCAGTCCAAATATCATAATTATCATCATCTTCATTTTGTACCATTATAGCCAAGCCAGATAGATTTTGGCTACTTTTTATTTCTGATTTAGTATCATTAAGGTTAAAAGTTCTTAATAGAATCATTAATATAGCAGCTATTAAAATTACAAATATTAAAATATATTTTTTCATGCAATCATCTATCCTTTATCAAAATTATACAAAATATATTTTGTACATTCAATACAAAACTTCTTTTGTTTGCAAGAATATTTATAGGTGATTTATATGAATATTGAAAGACTTAAAGAAATTAGAGAGGATAAAGATTTAAAGCAAAGTGAAGTCGCTTTAGCATTAAACATAAAACAACAACAATATAGCGAATACGAAATAGGCAAAAGGTTAATTCCTATTAATTATTTGTGTAAGCTAGCTTTATTTTATGGTACATCAGTTGACTATTTAATTGGCTTAACTGATGAGAGAAAGCCCTATCCTAAATCAATTATGAAAAAATAAAATCCCCTACATTCCTAAAGGGATTTTCTTATGTTTTAAAATCATTTTTCTTATAAAGTCAATCGGGATGATTGTAAAAGACAATAAGGTAATTATAAGTAGTTCTTTTATATTCAAACCATAAGTTCTAAATAAATCCCCGCCATAATAAATGATAAACATTTGAGCTGATATGATAAAAATATTAATAAAAATAAAAACTGGATTTTTCTTTAAATGAGCAAAGATGTTTATACGATGCGTTCTAGCTAGAAAAGAATTTATAATACCAAAGAAGATAAATAAAGCAAAGAAAGCCGTTATAAAATGTTTATCACTTGAAAATAATTGTTTAATAAAAGGTAGTTTTAAAAATAAAAGCGATACCAAAGAAGTATATAAACCATTTACTGTAACTTGATTAATCATATACTTATTTATTATTTTTTCATCTTTTTGCTTAGGCTTTTCATCCATATATTCTTTTAAGGGAGCTTCATAGGAAAAGGCAAGGCCTGCGAAGGTATCCATTATCATATTTAGCCATAGCATTTGAATAATGGTAATGGGAGTTGCAACCCCAATTAATGTTCCTAAAATAGATAATATTAAAGCACAAATATTAACCGTTAATTGATATGTTACGAATTTACGGATGCTTTTAAAGATTGTTCTACCATATAATATAGCTTTACAAATAGAGCTAATATTATCATCAAGAATTACAATGTCACTTGCTTCCTTAGCTACTTCACTACCACTTCCTAAACTAAAGCCTATATCACTTTTCTTAAGGGCTAGAGCATCATTTACGCCATCGCCTGTCATGCCTACTACCAAGCCTTTGTCTTTATAAATGCTAACCAAACGGGCTTTATCTTGGGGTAAAGCTCTAGCAATAATAGCTATCTTATTTGTGTTTTTGCTAATATCTTCATCACTTAATTTAGCTAATTCTTCATGAGTAAATACTAAATCACCTGGATTCATTATATTCAGCTTTTTGGCTATCGTCATCGCTGTATTTTTATTATCCCCAGTTATCATAACTATTTTAATGCCGGCATTTTGAATGGTTTTTACACTTTCATAGGCCTCTTCTCTAATAGTATCAGAAATAACAATTAAGGAAATAAATATTAAATTTGTATCTTTACCATTATCACTGAAAGCATTTAAAAGTACTCTATAACCTAATGATGTATATTTATTAACTAAAACCATTAAATAATCTTTATTTAAGAGAATTTTCTTTTCACCCATCAAAGTTAAATATCTATCGCACTTAGCTAAAAGAATTTCTGCTGCGCCCTTATAATAGACATTATTCGTGTTGCTTTTTACAGAACTATATTTTACGGAACTGTCAAAATCGTTTTTAGTAATAACTTTTTGCGTAGGCTTAGCCTTTTTCATAAAATTTATAATCGCTTTATCAGTAGCGTTACCACCGATTATTTTATTATCTTCGATTACACATTCATTATTTAAAATTAATGAATTATTAATTATATCGCGATATTTAGGATAACTTTCTAATTCATCATACTTTTTAATTTGTTTATCATCTTTAGTTATAAGCATTTCTACTTTTAAGTTACCTTCAGTTAAAGTTCCTGTTTTATCGCAAAAAAGATAATTCATCGTTCCACTTGTTTCTATGCCAACGAGTTTACGTACTAGAACATTATCTTTTAACATCCTTTTCATATTTGATGATAAAACTAAAGTAATCATCATAGGAAGTCCCTCGGGTACTGCCATGATAATAATCGTAACACATAATGTTAACGCATAGACAATAAAGCCTAGCATCGTGTGAAAATTAGTTACAGTAGCAACAATATCTGGCCATATAAAATGATTTTCCACAAAAATTTTTATAAATAAATATGAAGCGGTGGCTAAAAAAGCGCCCAAATAACCAAGTTTGCTTATTTGCATAGCTAGAACATGTAATCTTTGTTTAAGTGGGCTTTCTTCGTCTTTTTCTTGCATTTGGGCAGATATATCACCCATAAAAGTTTTATCGCCTATTTCGGTTACTTTAATTAAAGCATCCCCTTTGTAAACAACACTACCACTATAAACTTTATCGTTATTTTTTTTATATACTTCTTTACTTTCTCCTGTCATAAAACTTTCATCTAGAGTTAAGTTACCTTTAATAATTTGACCATCCGCGGGAATCTTATCCCCAGTTGATATTTTAACTATATCATTTACGACAATATCTTTAACATATATTTCTGTTAACTTATTATTTCGGTACACTTTAGATTTTAAAAGTTTATTTTCTTCTTGAAGTCTTTCAAAGGCTTTATTTGACCCATATTCTGAGATAGAAGAAATAAAAGAAGCCAAGAAAATAGCAACTAAAATACCTATTACTTCAAAAATATCGGATGAGTGAACTAAAAAAACCACTTTCACAGCTAAAGCTATAAGCAATATTTTAATTATAGGATCTCCTAAAGACTCTAATAAAATGCAGAAAAAAGTATTTTTCTTTTTTTTAGTTATTTCATTAGTACCAAATTTACGACGAGATTCTTCTACTTCTTTATCATTTAATCCAATGGTCATGTTGCCTCCGATTAAATATATGATTAGTAAAGAAAGAAAATGAATATTTAAGCAAAAGAAAACTCTCCAAAAAGAGAGTTACCTATTAAATCTTTTTACAGGCTTTTTTAAAGTCTTTAAAGGCTTGTTCATCGTCAAGGCCAGAATCAAGCAATTCTTCAAATAAAGCTTTTTGTTTTCTAGAAAGTTTTGTCGGAGTAATAATATTTACAACAACATACATATTACCTCTTGTTAAACTATTTGGTGACTTAATTCCTTTACCACGTAATTTAATTTTTTCGTAATTTTGCGTTCCTGGTTTAATTTCTACCGTTTCTGTACCATTTAAAGTAGGAACCTCTATTTCACAGCCTAAAGCCGCCTCTGCCATATTAATAGGATATTCCATATAAATGTCATTGCCTTGGCGCTCATATAAAGGATGATCTAAGATATCAAAATCAACAATTAAATCACCAGGCTCACCACCATTAAGCCCTGCTTCACCTTTTTTAGCTAAACGAAGTTGAAAGCCCGAATCAACTCCTTCCGGGATTTTAATAGTCATAGTCTTTCGACGATTAATAATGCCACTTCCATTACAGTCAGGACATATTTCACTATAAGTACTACCCATTCCTTGGCAGTCCGGACAAGTTTTTTGCGTTTGCATCATGCCGAATAAGGATTGGACCCTTTCAAGCACAACACCACGTCCGCCACATGTTGAGCAAGTTTTGGCATTAAAGCCACCTTTGCCTCCACATTTAGGACATGAATCATCTAATGTAATATCAACTTTTTTTTCGCAGCCAAATGCAGCTTCTTCAAAAGTTAAACGCAAAACTATGCGGACATCAGAACCTCTTCGAGCTCTTGAAGATGAACTTCTTCGAGAACCAAAACCTGAGAATCCACCACCAAAAACATCTCGTAAAATGGAATCTAGGTCAATGTCACTAAAGTCAAAGCCTCCGAAGCCACCGCCTCCAGAAGCACCAGCTCCAGGTCCACCATTTTCAAATGCTGCAGAACCAAATTGATCATATGTTTTACGTTTGTTTGGATCAGATAATACCGCATATGCTTCACCAATTTCTTTAAATTTTTCTGCGGCTCCAGGTTCTTTATTTAAATCAGGGTGATATTGTTTTGCAAGTTTTCTAAAAGCTCTTTTTATTTCTTCATCAGAGGCCGTTTTACTTACCCCTAAAGTTTCATAATAATCTTTACTCATATAATTTCCTCAATTCGCTAATTCTTTGTTCAAGGACTTTAAATATATCATCATAAATTTCACTTTTTGTCATATCAACGCCTGCTACTTTTAGTGAGTCGCAAGGACTTTTTGTACAGCCAAGTTTCAAAAATTTCAAATAGTTTTCTAATGCACCTTTTTTACCAGCAATAATATCCATAGCTATTTTCATGGCCGCAGCATATCCAGTAGCGTATTGATAGACATAAAAGTTATAATAAAAATGTGGAATTCTAAAACATTCATATTTAATAGCATCATCAATAATAACATCACTGCCAAAATATTTTTGATTTAATTGATAATATGTATTTGTTAAAACATTTTTAGTAAGAGTTACGCCTTTATTATCAAGTTTATGAATTTGATCTTCAAATTCAGCAAACATTGTTTGTCTTATAATCGTAGCTTTAAATCTTTTTAAAATGGTATCAAGAATATATTTCTTTTCTTCTTTATTATCACTATTTTTATATAAGTAGTCTGTTAGGATAATTTCATTTACTTGACTAGCAACTTCAGCAACAAAGATGGAATAACCATAGTCTTGATATGAATTGCTTGTTTGGGCATAATAGTAATGCATGGCATGGCCAAGTTCATGAGCAAGAGTTGAAACATCCTCAAGCTTACCTTCAAAGCTTGCTACAACATAAGGATGGGTAGCATAAGCACAAGTGCAATATGCCCCACTTCTTTTTTTGCTACGAATTTTAGCATCTATCCAGTTATTATCAAAAGCTTTAGTTAAAGTCTTTATATAATCTTCTCCTAAAACGGATAAGGCTTTTAAAATAATATCTTTAGCTTCTTCATAACTATATTTGCGATCATATTCTTTCGTAATACTAGCGTAAGTATCATATATATGGAAATCTTTAAGACCTAATATATCTTTTTTTAATTTAAAATATTTAACAAAACGAGGTAAATTTTTACTGACGTTTTCAACTAAACTATCATATATTTTGTTACTAATATTATTGCGATATAAGCTTAAATCACGAGCTTCCTTAAATCCTCTAATTTTAGCTATCTTATTATTATTTAATACTTCAGTAGCAAGGATCGAAGCAAAAGTATTTTCATGGCCTTTAATTTGGGTATATAAAGCATCAAAGGCGTCTTTTCTAACTCTAGGATTGCTACTTTCAATATAACTTGAGAAATTAGAATTAGTAAGATGGACATCTTTATTATTTTCATCTTTAATATTACCATAATCAATATCTGTATTAATTAATAGCTCGCTTATATCCTCAGGTTTATCATAAGAAGAAGTAAGAATAGATATTAAAGCCTCTTCCTCTTTATTTTTAGTATATTTTTTAGCTCGATATAAATCTTTTATCATTCTTTTATATTTATTTAATTTAGGATTTTGTTTGCAAAATGATAAGAATTCTTCATAACTATGAGATAAAATTTCCGGAAGTACAAAAGAACTTATCTCACCCATTTGGTTCATTAATTCACTAAGTCGACCATTATAATCTTGGTAAACCTCATCAGTTAAATCTAAATCACCATTTACATGAGCATAAACATAAATTCTTTCAAGTTCAATAGACATTTTGCTATCAAACTCTAAATATTCTAATAATTTATCGGCGCTATCAAATAAATGACCTTCATAGCTTTTTATTTTCTTGACATCTTTTTTTAATTTATTTAATCTTTTAACAAAATCATCATTATTTTTACATAACTCTGTTAAATCAATAGTATCCTGCATTTCTTAAGTCCTTTCATAAATACAAGGTTCTAGTAAAAACTAGAACCTATATTTTATTAATCTTTTTGTTCGTATGTTCCTTCTACTGGTTCATCTTCTTCTTTTTTATTATCATTTGATCCAGCATATGATGCACCTGTATCACCATATGTTGCACCAGCATTAGCACCTGCGCCAGCTTTTTCATATACTTTAGCAGCTAAATCCATAGCTTTTTTATTTAAAGCTTCAGTCTTCTCTTTAATTTCAGAAATATCATCGCCCTTTAAAGCTTCTTCAAGTTCTTCTTTTAACTTAGTAGCTTCTTTCTTATCATCTTCAGAAACTTTATCACCTAAGTCTTCTAGAGCTCTTTCGCAAGATAGGATTGTACCATCAGCTTCGTTTCTGATATCACTTTCTTCTTTACGCTTTTCATCAGCTTCTTTATTAGCTTCTGCTTCTTTAACCATTCTATCAATTTCTTCATCAGATAATGATGTAGAAGATGTAATAGTAATACTTTGTTCTTTATTAGTTCCTAAGTCTTTAGCAGTTACATTAACGATACCATTGGCATCAATATCAAATTTAACTTCGATTTGTGGAACACCTCTTCTAGCAGGAGGAATATTTGTAAGTTGGAAGTTGCCAAGAGTTTTGTTATCCGCAGCCATTGGTCTTTCACCTTGTAATACATGAATATCTACAGCAGGTTGATTATCAGCAGCAGTTGAGAATACTTGACTCTTGCTTGTAGGAATTGTAGTATTTCTTGGAATTAAAACCGTCATTACATTACCTAAAGTCTCAATACCAAGTGATAATGGTGTAACATCAAGTAAAACAATATCATTTACTTCGCCCGTTAGAACTCCACCTTGAATAGCAGCACCCATAGCTACAACTTCATCTGGGTTAACACTCTTATTAGGTTCTTGACCTAATTCTTTCTTAACAAGTTCTTGAATATAAGGGATTCTTGAAGAACCACCTACTAAAACTACTTTATTAATATCTTTATTAGTTAATTTAGCATCCTTTAGAGCTTTATGAACAGCATCAAGAGTACTATCAAATAAATCTTTACATAAATCTTCAAATTTAGCTCTTGTTAATGTTGTTTCTAAGTGTAAAGGTTCTTTATCATCATTTTGAGCAATGAATGGTAAAGAAATTTGCGCTGTTGTCATTGAAGATAAATCCTTCTTAGCTTTTTCAGCAGCATCTTTTATTCTTTGCATTGCCATAGCATCTTTAGAAAGATCTATGCCATTATCCTTCTTAAATTCTTTAACTAAGTGTTCAATAACTCTTTCATCAAAGTCATCGCCACCTAAGTGATTATTACCAGATGTTGATTTAACTTCAAATACACCATCACCAAGTTCTAGAATAGATACATCGAATGTACCACCACCTAGGTCATATACTAAAATTGTTTGAAGTTCATCTTGTTTATCAAGGCCATAAGCTAAAGCAGCAGCAGTTGGTTCATTAATAATTCTTTCTACTTCAAGGCCTGCAATCTTACCAGCATTTTTAGTAGCTTGTCTTTGGGCATCATTGAAATATGCGGGAACAGTAATAACAGCTTTAGTTACTTTTTCGCCTAAATAACTTTCTGCATCAGATTTAAGTTTAGCTAAGATCTTAGCACTAATTTCTTCAGGTGTATATTTCTTATCGTTAGCTTCTACTTTCTCTTTAGTTCCCATTTTTCTTTTGATAGAAGATATCGTATTTTTAACATTCGTTACAGCTTGTCTTTTAGCAGTTTCTCCTACTAATTCTTCCCCGTTTTTAAATGCTACAACACTTGGGGTTGTACGATTTCCTTCTGAATTGGGGATAACTTTAGGTTCCCCACCCTCTAATACAGCGACACAACTATTAGTTGTACCTAAATCTATACCAATAATTTTACTCATTTTTATTCATTTCCTTTCAATTAAATTATTCGTTTACTTTTACCATAGCTACACGTATAACTTTATCATTATACATATAGCCTTTTTGCATTACTTCAAGAACAACTCCTTGTTCTTCATCCATGATGTTAGCAGTCATAATAGCTTCCATTTTTGTAGGATCAAATGGTTTACCTTGAGCCTCAATTTCAGTAACGCCTAAATTTTTAAGCGTACCTAAAAGGGAAGTATAAATCATTTTAAATCCGGATAAGAACTTGGATAGTTCATCAGTAAGAGTAGTATCATCTAAAGATATTGCTCTTTCAAAATTATCTATAATAGGAAGTATTTCCTTTATCAATTTTTCTCCGTCATATTTATATATGTTAGCTTTCTCTTGTTCATGACGACGAGACATATTTTGCATTTCTGCTGAAAGTCTTAAAATTTTATCATTAAGTTCTATATTTTGTTTTTTTAACTTTTCAATTTCTTCAGCTTTACTAGCCTTTTTAGATAAAACTTTTTTTATTGTGCTTTTAGGTTCAGTGTTTTTAGCTTCAGCACTTACGTTTTCAGTATTCACGGTTTTTTCTTCCACTATTTTTCATCCTTCTTTTTCATTTCATTTAGAACATAATCTAAAAGTCCCATGACTCTAGCATATTCCATTCTCTTTGGACCAATGATTGCAACAGTACCACACTCACCATTAATATCATATTTCCTTTTTATAACTGTTGTATTAGGATCTACTTCTGAATCTTCACCGATGTAAATTTTCACTTCATCATTATCTCGATCTTTAACAACATGTTTAATAAATTTTTGATCCTCAAGTTTATAGGCAAGTTTTTTAATTGTATCCGCATCGTGATACTCTGGCTGTTCAAGAACTTTAGCCCTACCAACAACTCTTATATCATCATTATCTTGAGTTGCAAAATCGCTAAGAGCATTGTAGAAAATATGATATATTCTTTCATAATCAACCATTTGCTCTGCAATTATAGGCTTTATTTCAAACTCTAATCTAGATGCTACTTCATTAATCGGCGTTCCTGTTAACATTTTATTGATAATTTCACTTGTTTTAATCAGTTCTTTTAAATCAGTTTGCTGTTCTAATTGGAATTGTTTATTTTCAACAACACCTTTATTAGTACAAACAAGCGCAACAATTTTATTATTATCGATTGGAATGATACTTACTTGCTTTAGAAGATTATCTTCAGCATTACTTCCTAAAATGACGGAAGCATAATTGGTAAGATCACTAATTATTTCCATACATTTGCTAATAGCATCCGATAACACTAAGTCTTGATTTTTAACGATGCTTTGAAGCTTTAACATATCTGATCCCGTAAGCTTTTCCGGTTCCATTAAATGTTCTACATAGTATCTATAACCACTTTCACTCGGAATTCTTCCTGATGAAATATGGTTTTTTTCAATGTAACCAAGGCTTTCTAAAACTGCCATTTCATTTCGAATAGTCGCACTTGATAGTTTAAACTTTTGACACAAGCTTTTGCTACCAACAGGCTTAACAGTTTTAACATAAGTTTCAACAATAGCCTTTAATAGGTCTTCTTGTCTTTTATCCATCGTGGCCCTTTCTAGCACTCTTCTTTTTCAAGTGCTAACAGTATTATATTATGTTAATTAGCACTTGTCAATACATAAGTGCTAATATTTTTTTAAAAAATTTTTATATAACGGATACTTAATGTAAAAGCCTATAAAAGCATAATATAAAAGTATGAAAGATAAAATCAAATATTTAATCTATAAATTATTTGTTTATAAAAATGTCGATATGAATAGTCCTCAAATACTATCATGTCTTACTAATATTTTAAAAATATATTACCCAGATTTTTCTTTAAAAGAAATATTAAAAATGATGGAAAATATATATAATTTTTCAAATTATGCAGAAAATACCCAACTATCTTTAACAGGTTTTAATAAAGTTTTAGTTAATAAAAATGATTATAATGAGTTATACATAGAACTTTTTAAATTAAAAAAATCGCTTACTTATAGCGATTCATTTGAGCCATAACTTGTTTAACTTGTTTTTGACTTGGCTTTCTTCCCATTGCACTCATCATTGCTTCAACCATCTTTTCATTAATCGGAGGGTTTTTATCAAGCATTTTTTTTGTAACTGTTCTAGCAATAAAAAAGCCAAGAAATAAGCCAACGATAAGGCTCCCTATACTCCATAATACAGTTTCTAAAACCGGCATAATGCCTCCTTACATTCTTCATTTTACTATACTTTTAGTATTTTAACAACAAATTTCATCAAGCCAAAAATAATCTTTATTTTCAAAATCACAAGCAAATAAATTGTAATCATTTAGTTTTTTTAATAAAGGAACTTTAAGAGTATTACAATTACAAATTAAATAGCTATTTTTAATTTCGATTTCGCATCTCTCATCACGATATTTATTGTAATAAGTATGGTGATTATTAACGTACATATAAAATTGATTATCTTTAAAACTAGTCGCTATTTTTTGATTTATAAGGCTTTTATTAAAGCGGTTTGCTAGTTGTTCATACAAATTTTGAGCCATATATAAATCTCTGGTATTGTGAATTGATTCAAAGCTTTTAAATAATACATATGGGCTGTCTTTAGTTAATATTTCCATTTCTTTATTAACATTAAATATGTAAAATGTCCTCATTAAAATCACCATTATCATAATAGCAAAAAAGACTTAAAAAAAATGTCGAATCTTATTCAGATTCGATCATTTCTTTAATTTTTAGTAATAAGGAATTATAATCAAAATTATTATATTTTAATACGTCATCTTTTGTGCCAGATAAGCCAAATTTATCAATACCTATTGTATATTTAGGTGCTGTAGCAAAACGATTCCATATCATAGTTGATCCGGCTTCCAAAGTAATAACTTTTGTATCTTTAGGTAGAAGTTTTTCTTCATAAATGGGATTTTGCTTGCAGAAAAGCTCCACGGAAGGCATTGAAACAACTCTAATATCAATACCATTTGTAAAAAGCTCTTCGGCAATTTTAATCGCCTTATTAACTTCACTACCGGTAGCAACAATGACAGCATCTAAATGATATTTTTCTTTGCGAACTATATATGCTCCATATTGGACGTATTTGCCATTTGTATGTTTTAAAATGTTAAGCTTTTCATTAGATACAACTAGGGCAAATGGTCCTTGATGTTTCAAAATATATTCCCAAGCTCCTATTGTTTCGTTTATATCACATGGCTTAAACACCGTCATATTAGGAATAGTCCTTAACATCGTAAGTTGCTCAACAGGTTGACAGCTTGGACCATCCTGACTAGCTCCGATGTTATCATGAGTAAAAATATAAGTAACTGGCAAATTCATCATAGCACTCATTCGCATCGCAGGTTTTAAATAATCGGCTAAAGTTAAATACGTTGAGCCATAAACTCTAAGTCCCGATAAAGCCATACCATTTAAAATTTCCCCCATAGCATGTTCTCGACATCCAAAAGCAATATTTCTTCCCGTAGGATTTTCGTAACTCATTAAACCACTATTATTTATTAATGTTTTAGTATCAGCTGTGGCATCTGCTGAGCCACCGACAAAAAATCTTGTTTTCGGAGCAATAAAATTTATAACCTTTTCATTAGATAGTCGTCCATCTTCACAATATGTATCATTAATTTTATAATTGGTACTGTCAAAATCTACAGAAAAATCATTTTTTTCAATTAAATTAATAATGTTTAAAAGTTCACTATTGCTTTCTCTTAATTCATTAAATTCTCTAAGCCAAAGTTCATATTTTTTGCTTACTCTATTAATAATATAATCCGTAACATAATTGATAGAAAGTTCATCACAAGTAAAAGGTTCTAAAGACAAATGATATTTTTCTTTTAAAGATTTAATATTCTCCTCTTGATCTTCATCATCATGAAGAGATATTACGCTTTCCAAAGAGTTATCAAAGCTAACTTTCGTATTGCAAATAATTAATGTTGGCATATTAGCTTTATGAGCCTCTTTAAAAGCCGAAGTTATATCATTTATATTATCACCATTTTTTACGCCAATAATATTAAAGTTTAAAGCCTCAAAACGTTTAACAATGTCTTCGGTAGAAGATATTTCCACACTACCATCTTTTTGCATTTTTGTGCTATCTAAAATAATTACGAGTTTATTAAGCTTCTGAGTACTAGCAAAAGATAAAGCTTCATAAGAAATTCCCTCCTGTAAGTCAGATTCTGAACAAAGAACATAAGTATAATAATCTATTAAATTGCTTTTCTTGTCAATGGCTCGACATAAATTCTCATAATAACGTTCTGCCAAAGCCATGCCTACTGCACAGGCTATTCCTTGCCCTGTTGCTCCCGTTGAACACTCAACTCCTAATTCAATATTTACTTCAGGACTGCCGGGAGTAAACGAATCTATAGCACTATACCTTTCTAAATCAGCCATGGAAATATCATAGCCAGCAAAATATAACATTGAGTAAAGAGCTGAGCTAGCGTAACTTTCAGATAAAACAAAGCGATCACGATTAACCCAATTAGGTCTTTTAGCTAAAACATTTAATTCATTTAAATATAACGCATATATGATTGGCCCTGCACTAAAAGCCGTGCTCAAATGACCATTTCCTGATTTTCGCATCATATCAATAGCGAGCATCTTCATTGAATTTAAAGCTTGGTCACTCTTACCAGCCATACTACATCACTTCCCTATTTTTAATTTTATCATAGTTTATTCATAAAATAAAACCTTTACATGTTTGTTTTCTGTGACGTTGATAAGACGGGCTGAGTACTATCATTAGCATACATCTTATAATCCGATATTAAAGAAAATGTTGCTATTATAACTGTCAAATATAGAAATATAAGCCCTCCGTAGTTTACCAATATTTTTTTCAAAACTTTTTTCATTCTTATCACATCCTTCGTTACAATAATATTGCGAATATTTGTTCGTGTCAATGCGTTTCAAAACATTTGTTTGACTTTTTACAATATATGTTGTAAACTAAAACTATATGGAGGATATAATGAATAAGAACTCTAGTTTAACCAAAAGACAATCAGATATTTTAATTTTCATAAAAAAATATATGGCCGAACACGGATTCCCTCCGACTATAAGAGAAATATGTGCAGGCGTTAATTTATCAAGTACAGCTACCGTATTTGTTCATATTAAAAATCTTGAAAAAAATGGCTATTTAAGAAGTTCAAATAATAAGTTTAGAACTTTGGAACTATTAGTAGATAATGAATATGAAAAGAAGGATGATAATACAATTAAAGTACCACTTCTAGGTAAAGTAACCGCTGGTAATCCTATCACGGCAATTGAAACGCCTAATGAATTTTTCTCTTTACCGGCTTCCCTCGTTCCTGCCTCATCTGAAGTATTTACTCTTCATGTGTCAGGTGAAAGTATGATTAATGCCGGTATCTATGATGGGGACTATGTTATAATAAAAAGACAAAATAATGCTAAAAATGGGGAAATAGTTGTCGCAATGACGGAAGAAAATGAAGTAACACTTAAAAGATTTTTTAAGGAAAAAGATCATATTAGATTACAACCAGAAAATGATACAATGGCTCCTATAATTTTGCCAAACTGTACAATTTTAGGCACAGCTATCGGCCTATATCGTAAAATATAAAAAGGTTTGCTAACTAAAAGCAAACCCTTATTTTTTTATAAAAGAGAACCTTTTTTAAGGGTTTCAATTCTTTCATTATAATCTTCCCCACTAGTTACATATGATCCACTTACAATTATGTCGATATCTTTATCTACTAAAAGAGAAATAGTGCTATCATTTACCCCACCATCGATAATTGTTTCTATTTGATAGTCTTTTTTTATTTCATTAAATTTATCAACTTTATCAAGAACTTTTTCTTGAAATGGCTGTCCACCCCTACCTGGAGTCACAGTTAAAAATAAAACTTCATCTATTTTTTTTAAATAGGGAGCTAAGATATCAATATCGTCATCAGGATTTAAAGCAATACCAACTCTAATTCCCATTGAAGATATATAATCTATAACTTTATTAACATCTTTTGTCGCATCTAAATGAAATATAATGGTACTTACATTATAAGATGCTATCATATCAACATACTTAAGAGGATCTACACACATCAAATGAACATGTAACTTTTTTTGGGCAGCCCCAAATATTTTAGACAATAATCCCATTGTAAAGTTTTTGTTTTCGACATATTTACCATCACATAAATCAGCATGAATATAATCAGCATCACTATTATTAATTTTATTTATACATTTAAGATAATCATCACTACTTAAATAACTTACTGCTACTTTCATTTATCTCCTTTATAAATTTCTTATAATTTTCATATCTTGAAGGTAATATTTTTTTGCCAACTTCAGGTTCTATTAAGCAACCTTCAGTATGAATATGCATACAATCTTGATACTTACAACCACTATTTGCAAATTCCAAAAAAGCATCCCTTATTTGCTCTTTAGTAAAATTATGCAAATCAAGAGCACTAAAACCTGGAGTATCAGCAAGAAAGAAGTCTTCTATTTCATATAAGCTTACATATCTTGTTGTATGTACCCCTCGATTCAAAGTTTCCGATATTGGTTTTGTTTCTAATTTTAACCTGTTATCTAACTTATTAATAAACGTTGATTTTCCCGCGCCCGTTTGCCCACAGCAGACTATAATTTTACCTTTAGCTATTTTTTTAAAATAAGAGATTTCCGTATTTTCTAGTACTTTGATATCTAAAGACTCATAATATTTTTTGATTTTTTTATATTCTATAATTTCCTTTTTTTCTAACAAATCCACCTTAGTAAAGCAAATAACTGGTTCTATATTATTATTTATAATATTAACAAGTAACTTATCAAGCAATATTAAATCTAAATCTGGTTTTTTAACCGAGGTAATAATTAAAGCAATATCAACATTAGCTATATTTGGCCTTGTTAAGAAATTTTTTCGTTCATATATTTTAGAAATTCTATGTTCATTATCAAGATCTACAATATCACCAACTAAAGGGGATATTTTTTCTTTTCTGAATATCCCCTTTACTATGGCATTTACATACCCATCTTTAGTCTTTACTAAGTATTTAGTACTATTAATTTGTACAATCCTATCTTGCATATTAATCTAACTCGTGGCTTCCATCACCACTATTTTTATTGCCTTCAAGAGTAATTGTTAAGCTAGCATTTTTAGTAACTTTGGCGCCCTCTTTACGATTTTGGCTTACGATCTTATAACTTTCATATTCTGAAGCATTACCCTTATTTATGGACAAAGTATTCTTATCTTTATCTACAAATTTACAAGTAAGTTCGTATTCTTCACAAAAATCTAGTATATCAAGAACCTCATAGCCATCAGTAAAATCTGGATAAACATCTTTGATATTAGGTATATATAATGTTATTTCATCTCCACTTTTTAAAGTTTCACCAGCAGCAACTGATTGATCAATTATCTCATATTCCTCATAATTATTATCATCATCTTCACCAATATCTCTTGGCTCACTGTATACTTTTATACCTTGGGCTTCAAGAGCACCTTGAATTTTATAATAGTTTTGACCAGTATAATCATCAATAGTAATCTCAGCTGTACCTTTAGAAATGTAAATAGTTATTTCTGACCCTTTTTTCTTTTCTGAGCCTCCAGCAGGAGAAGTCATGACTACTTTACCCTCTTCAATAGTAGAAGAGTTTTTTTCAATGGTTTCATCGACAACAGTAAAGCCAGCATTTTCAAGGGTTTTAACAGCATCTACCAAAGTCATATTAGTAACATCTGGCACTTCTTTAGTACCAATTGAATTACCATATCTTATCCAAAGTAAAACAACAGTAATTCCTACAATCAAAGCCGTAAATATAGCCACTAAGACAATAATTGTAGTATTTTGTTTTTTTAAATCGTTTTCTGTAATTTTTTTTGCTATAACCTCTTCACCATCTTTCTTCATACTATCTTTATTATTCGCTTCTTTCTTAATTTTTAATACTGCATTATCATCATAATCATTTTCCGGATATTTATAAGTATATTTTATTTCATTAATTCTTGATTCATCTAGACAAGTTCTTAAATCTTCATGCATTTCTCTAGCATCAGCATATCTATTTTTAGGATTTTTAGCAGTTGCCTTCATAATAATATTTTCAATACTTTGAGGCAAATCAGGAAGAATAGTTCTAATAGATGGAAGAGGTTCTTTTAAATGTTTCAAAGCAATCTCTACTGCATTCTCACCTCGATATGGAAGTTTTCCTGTTAAAAGTTCAAACATTAAAATTCCTAATGAATAAATATCACTTTGCAAAGTTGCACCTTTTCCACAGGCTTGTTCCGGAGGCAAATAATGTACAGAGCCCATTACTGAATTAGTTTGTGTAAGTTGCGTAGAATTCATAGCTACAGCAATACCAAAGTCCGTAAGTTTTACCAAACCATTTTCCAAAATCATTATATTTTGAGGTTTAATATCTCGATGAATAATATATGAATCATGCGCTACAGAAAGGCCACTGGTAACTTGAAGCATAATATCAACAACTTCAGGAACGGTAAGTTTACCTCTTTTCTTAAGTAAAGTTTTTAATTGTTTGCCTTCAATATACTCCATAACGATATAGTATTCGCCATGATCTTCACCAACATCATATACTTCGACAATATTTTCATTATTTAAGCTTGAGGCTTGTAAAGCTTCTCTTTGAAATCTTCTGACAAATTTTTCATCAGTTGCTAAGTCACCGCGCAGAACTTTAACAGCAACATTGCGCTCTAAAATAGTGTCATATGCTAAATAAACATTAGCCATTCCACCTTCACCAATGCTTTTTAAAATTTGGTATCTATCACTAATTTTTTGCCCTTTAGCAATCACTATTTATTGCTCCCTTCCATATCCAAAAAGGCTACGGAGATATTATCATTACCTCCTCGCGCATTACATTTTGTAATAAGTTTATGAACTTTCTCCTCAATTGATAACTCATCATCATCTAATACTCTTTCAATTTGATCATCAGCAAGAAGTGATGTAAGACCATCACTACAAAGCATAATGCCATCAATATCAGAATCAACAATATCAAATATATCTAGTTCAGCTTTTTCTGTAGCTCCTAAAGCCCTCATTAAAACATTCTTTTTAGGATGAAATTTAGCTTCCTCTTCAGTTAGATTTCCTGCTTGTACTAAAAGATTAACTAAAGTATGATCTTTAGTTACTTTATGAAGTTTACCGCTTTTTAAAACATAACCAGATGAGTCACCAATATTGCCAAAAATTAAAAAGTCCTTGGTTAAAATAGCTACCACTAACGTTGTTCCCATTCCTACAGAATCTTCATGAACAACAGTATACTCTAGTATTTCTTTATTAATTTCACTAACATTATCATTAAGCCAATTAACAGCATCTAGTTTTGTGCCAATACTAGCACTATCAGTAAATCTTTTTCCTAAATGAGTTAAGGCTATTGATGAGGCAACTTCACCTTTACGATGCCCACCCATTCCATCAGCAACCATTAATAAATATTCATCAGATTTATTTTTTAGTATTGTAACGCTATCTTCATTATGAGTTCTAACTCGACCGGCGTCCGTTAAATAAAACGTTTTTATATAAACCACCTATCTTCAATAACAATTATAACATTAATTATTATTTTTTACTATATTTCTTTACTTCTTAATTGGCCACATGCTGCGGAAATCTTATCGCCAAATTTATGTCTTACTGTAACATCTACACCACTTTTTTTTAGAGTATTATAAAAAAGATCTATTTGGGTTTGTTTGCTAGCTTTAAATTCAATATTTTTAGTTTCATTATATGGAATTAAATTAACATAAACATTATAATTTTTGATAAGTTTAGCTAAAGTTAAAGCGTCATCTTGGGTATCATTTATTTTATCAAGCATAATATATTCAATTGTTACTCTTCTTTTCGTCTTTTCTTGATAATACTTTAAAGCCGCAAAGACTTCTTTTAAACTATATGCATTAGCAATATTCATAATTTGTTTTCTTTTTTCATCAGTTGGAGCATGTAAACTTAAAGCTAAATTTATTTGCAAGCCTAAATCAGCAAAAGCCTTAATCTTAGGCACTAAGCCACAGGTTGATACAGTTATGTGTCTTGCACCAATAGCTAAAACTTTAGGATCATTAATTAAATTAATAAATTTAATAACATTATCATAATTATCAAAAGGTTCACCAATTCCCATGATAACAACACTATCTATCTTTTGGTTAATATAATTGCCAATTGCTATTACCTGTTGAAGCATTTCATAAGTTTCTAAATCTCTTACCTTTTTAAGCCTTCCACTTTCGCAAAATTTACATCCCATATTACATCCAACTTGTGATGAAATACAAACGCTTAGCCCATAATTATGGTACATTAAAACGCTTTCAATCTTTTGACCATCTTTTAAAGAAAATAAAAACTTTTTGACATCCTTATCTTCCTCGACTTTGGCAATTTCAATAAAGCTAGTATCAAAAGTATTTTTTAAAAACTCGACTGTTTCTTTTTTTACATTGGTAAACTTTGCAAAATCATACTCTTTTTTTTCATAAAGCCAATTAAAAATTTGACTTGCTAAAAACTTTTTATATCCTTTTTGAACCAAAAAGCTTTCTAGTTCTATTTTTGTAAAATTAAAGATATTTTCCATTATCTGTTTCCTTTTAAATATTTTCTAATGTCTTTAAGCCCTGCACTATCTTTATATTTTTCATAAAATTCATTATTAAGCCAAAAAGTATAAAAGTTATATAGTTCATTTTTTAAACAAGTTTTAGGTTTAAAACGAATATTAATTTCTTCAGGAATTAATTTAAACGTTGTAGGTATGTCTTCTTTTTTTATCGCTAAATAGGAAATAATAGTAAGTATTTCAAATAAATAAAGAGGTGCGAAAATCATAGCATATAAATTTATTTGATTTAAAGATTTAACTTGGTCAATAAAGGTAGGGTTTAAAATAGTTATTGATTCAATATCGCTTATTAAATATAGACTTATAACAGTTAAAGATACTACCCAAGTTTTAGCTTTTCCAACCATAGAGCTTTTTACATTAATATTATTGTTATATTTTATGGTTTGAATTATAACAATTATTACTTCACATATAATAGGAAAGATGGCAAACTTACTAATGGCAAATAAAATAAATAAATTAGCAAGGGAAAAAAGCTTATCCGCTGCTCCATCAAACATACTGCCAAAAAAAGTTGCAACATGCCATTTTCTTGCTAATATGCCATCAATCCAATCGGTTAAATAACAAAAAACAGACCATGCTGCTGCCGCTAAACCGCCTTCATTTAGATAAATAGGGACTAAACAAACGACCCCAATAATCCGTATTGAGGTTAAAAGATTTACGATTAAAACTGCTATTAACTTTTTCATACGCAAAACCCTTTGCTAAAATTTAATCAATTCGCATAAAGTTTAAAATATATTTGGTATCTAATATATTTATTTCAATGGAATTAATATAATCTCCTGCAGAAATTATAACATAATCTTCCCCATTTTCATAGATATAACCACTATCCATTTTTTCAGGTTTTATTTCTTTGATTGATTCATAAACAAAAGTCGGATTTAGGTATTTATCATACGCAATATTAGTAAGCGTATCATAAGCAATTGCTTGTTCATTTATCACATTATAAACCATATCATCTTGAATATAATATTCGCTTATACCTGTAGCATCAGTTTTAGTGCCACTAACATCATTTTCGGCTTTTATGCCTTCATACTCTATTATATCTTCATTTTTATAAACAACATATTTATACTCATAGTCCATTTTTATTAAATTATCCCACATATTGGCAAGATTATCGCTACTATTATTTGTATCATCTGGTATTGTTTCATTAGCTAAGTTTTGGGCATAATCATTATATTTTTTATTTTTCTTATTATAAGGGATAACAAAATATATGAATAATACTGCTATAAATATAATCCATAAAGGAAGCAATACTAAAGCTCTTTTACGAGGATTTTCCCAAAATTTTGTTATGCTAGAGCCAGGAAAATATTTTTTTAATAGTTTAGTTAACATACTCATCTTCCCTTTTAGATCCGTTTAAGTATGATACGATATCCATTTGCTTTTTTCCGTTTGGTTTAACTATTTCAAGATTAATGTATCCATCTTGGCAGCCTACTTGCATTTGTTTTTTCAAATATTTTATTTTATTTATTTCACTATCTTTATCAGAAATAAAGCTTGCTTTAATAACCTTCATAGGTCCACTTTGCAAATTAAAGTAAACTCCTGGCCAAGGATTTAACGCTCTAATCTTATTTATTATATGTTCCCCAGTATCGTTAAAATTTAATAATTCATCTTCTCTCTTAATCATTTTTGTATAGGTTGCTTCATCATCATTTTGTTTGATTCTATTATTGCTTCCCTCATATATCAAAGGAAGAGTTTCACTAAGAAGTTTTACCCCCAAAGAAGATAATTTATCGTGCAATGTTCCTACATTATCTTCGGAGTCAATTTGGCATTTTTTAAAAGAGATAATGTCACCAGTATCCATATTTTCATCCATATACATGATTGTTACACCCGTTTCTTTATCACCATTAAGAAGAGCAGCTTGAATGGGAGAAGCTCCTCGATATTTAGGAAGTAAAGAGGCATGGACATTGATACATCCCAAATAGGGAATATCAATCATTTGTTTAGGAATAATTTGACCATAGGCACAAGTAACTATTATATCAGGATTTAATTCACTAATTATTTCATATTCTTTTCTTATCTTAACAGGTTGATAAACATCAATGCCATTTTTTAAAGCTAAATCTTTCACCGGAGAGTATTTTACTTGCTTCTCTCTTCCCGTTTCTTTATCTGGTTGAGTCACAACTAAAACAACATTAGTATTTTGAATTAAATATTCTAAAATTGGCACAGAAAAATCAGGAGTTCCCATGAATATAACTTTTAAGTCCTTCATAATAGTATCACCTTTTAAATTGTATCAAAATTAGACTAAAAAGTCATTATCTTAAATAAATTGTTAATTTTCCAAAAAATTTAAGTTTAAAAAAAGGAAATTGGTTATTTGCCCGGTATATATAAATATAGAAAGGAGGAAATATACATGAAAAATAAAATCATATTATTTGAAAATCAAGAGTTAAAACTTGAGGTTAATTTAAAAGATGACACCGTATGGCTTTCTCTAGAGCAAATGAGTGAATTATTTGATCGCGATAAGTCTGTTATTTCAAGGCATATAAAAAATGCTTTAAAGGAAGAATTAGACCCAAAAGTGGTTGTTGCAAATTTTGCAACAACCACCAAACATGGCGCTATTGCAGGAAAAAGCCAAACTCATATGACCGAATTTTATAGTCTTGATATGATTATCAGTGTTGGATATCGAGTAAAAAGTCAAAATGGTGTTATTTTTCGTAGATGGGCTAATAAAATTTTAAAAGACTATTTAATAAAAGGCTATGCTATTAATCAAAAAAGATTAGACTATTTAGAGAAAACAGTAAAACTTATTGATATTGCTAATCGCGGTAACGAAAGAATAACTGGTAATGAGGCAAAAGAAATATTAAGCGTTATTAATGAATACTCTAAAGCTCTTGATTTACTTGACGATTATGATCATCGAACTTTAAAAAAAGTTAAAGGGCAAAAAAGCGAGAAAATAATAACTTACAAAGAATGTATGACTGTTATTGATAAACTACGCTTTAATAATGAAAGTAGTCTATTTGCTTTAGAAAGAGATAATAATTTTGCTTCAATTATTAGAGATATTTATCAATCTTTTGACGGGAATGATGTTTACCCTACTATTGAAGAAAAAGCTGCTAACCTACTTTATTTAACTGTTAAAAATCATGCATTTATCGATGGCAATAAAAGAATAGCCGCGACAATATTTATCTACTTTATGCAAACAAATGGCATTCTTTATAAAGATGGTAATCAAGTTATAGACAATAACACTTTAGCATCTATAACGCTTTTAATTGCGGAATCAAATCCCAAAGAAAAAGAGATTATGATTGATTTAATAATGAATTTTTTAACTAAATAAAAATTTTATTTTATATTATTACAACTTACTTTATTTTCGATTTAAGTTAAATGTGATACACTTTTATTAGGAGTGAAATAAGATTGTTATTTTTACTCTCAATTTCACGATAACGATATAAAAAAAACTACGATTTGATGTATTTTATTAGAAAGAGTGAAAAAATGGGTACATATGTAAAAAAATTTTGTGGAAAATGTGGAAAAGCTATCGAAGGTTGGCACAATGATCCATTTAGTAAAGCCACAAAAATTGGGTGTCCCCTTATAAAATGTCCTCATTGCGGTTATATCAATATTGACAAATATGTAAAAGAATACACGATGCTTAGTGGATATGATTATTTTAAAATGTATGTTCCTAATATTTGGGGATCAATTGGTATAAGCATAATATTAACTGCGATAATTATACTTATATTTAAAATTGAAAACACTACTATCTTTTTAGCAAGCTTTACATTATTATTCATTCTTTGTTTAATATATGGAATAAACAAAGAATATAAAAATATTCAAAAAGAAATTAACCTTTCAAAAGAACGTTTAAAAGATGAAAAATACAAAAAATTAATTGATAAAATTAACGAGAAAACTGAACATTGGTATAATGTAAAGTAAATCATTTGGAAGTTATCTACAATTTAAATAATAAGTAATTATCAAATATTGAACAGGTCTAATTCTCGTCAAATATCTCTAACTAATAATAAGTTAACGATAATAACAAATTATGCAATAAAAAAACTTCCTATTTTAGGGAGTTACTTTTATAATGGTGTCCTGTTGGAGATTCGAACTCCAGACCCTTTGATTAAAAGTCAAATGCTCTACCTACTGAGCTAACAGGACAAATAAATCGATGGCTGCCTCGGATGGATTCGAACCATCGAAATGTCAGAGTCAAAGTCTGATGCCTTACCACTTGGCTACGAGGCAATAAGATGGTGGAAGGATATGGATTTGAACCATAGAACCCGAAGGAACAGATTTACAGTCTGCCGCGTTTGACCACTTCGCTACCCTTCCAAAATTGCACTAAAAAACGTCTAAATTTCCAGTACGTTTATAATCTTATCATAAAAAGTTGATTTTGTGAACACTTTTTTTCACTTTTAACTTATTTTTACTTAATAAAGGTTAAATCATGTATTAGTCGCAAAAAGCTTTAATATTTAAAATATTTTATTATAAAAGATGTTCCTTTATTCTTTTTTGAAGAAACTTCAATAATCCCTCCATCTTTTTCCACAATAACTTTAGCTAAAGACAAACCTATGCCCGTACTATCATCACTTGATGCCTTACCTTTATAAAATCTCTTAAAAATATTTTGCACATCGATATCATCCATACCCTTACCAAAATCTTTAATACTAACCTTAGTATAAATATTATTTTTTTCAATATCGACAATTATTTTTTCATCACTATTTGAATACTCAACAGCGTTTTTTAAAATATTGGTAATTGCCTCGGTTTCCCAAAATTTATCTACAAATACAAGAGCATCAGTATCTCCTTTTAGCTTAATAGTAATATTTTTAAGATCACATATTGCCTCTAATTTAGTTATAGCATTTTTTATTATTTGACCTATTTCAACTTTTTCTTTATTAAATACTATTGTATTAGCCTCAAAACGAGATAATTTTAAGATAGATTGAATTAAGTTATTAATATTATTAATTTCTTTTTTTACTTGTTTTAAAAACTTAACTCTCGTTTTTTCATCTACTTCATCCTCTAAAAGATTATCAAGAGTTATCATAATAGATGTAAGTGGAGTTTTAAGTTGATGAGATATATCTTGAATGGCATTTTTAACGCTCTTTTTATCATTTAAAGAATTTTCAGCTTCTTCTTTAAGCATTACTGCTGTTTTATATATTTCCTCTTTTAAAATAGATAATTTATCTTCTGATAACTCATCTATATCTAAGCTATAGTTTTTCTTATTAATATTTTCCAAAGATTTAATTATTTTATTTATTTCTTTATCTTGTTTCAAATTATATTTTATAAATAGGTAAAGAATTATAACTACTAAAATTAAAACAATAATGCTTTCTAAAACTAAAAAATAAATATAAGCTTTATCATTTTCTTTAACTAAACTATCCTCTTTTAAATCATAGCCATATTTTTGTAAAAGGTTATCATCACTTTCAATGATATCAATAATATCTTTTTCATCGAACTCAGGATAATCTTTTTGAATTAATAAAATAATATCGTTAATTTTATTATTAAAGTTTTCTTTATACGAATTATATTCAATAGTTTTAATTATCAAGAAAACAAAGCTAAAGAGAAAAAATGTTAAAATCGTAATAACAAAATAATTTTTGAAAGACTCATTATTCTTCATCTATCCTATACCCCACACCCTTAATTGTTACGATAATATCACTGCCCAGTTTTTCCCTTATTCTTTTCAAATATACCGTAATAGTATGATCATCGACATCATTTCCTGTAAGCTGCCATATTTTATCTAGTAACGTATCCCTAGTTACTACTTTATTAATATTTAAAAATAGTAATTCAAGGATTTTTCTTTCTAAACCTGATAAATTTATCTCTGTATCATTTTTATATACTACCATTTTATCCATATCGAAAGTTATATCTTTAGCCCTTAAAATGCGATTTTTTCTCTTACGCATAAGGATATTATTAACCCGTGCTAAAAGTTCCTTGGAAGAAAATGGTTTAGTAACATAATCTTCTGCTCCTAAAGTAAGGCCTTTAACAATACTTTCCTCATCATCAATAGCAGTTAAAAATATCGTAGGAATACTTTTAGTTTGTATTTCCTTACTATATAAATCAAAGCCATTTCCATCAGGTAAAGATACATCCAAAATAATGGCATCATAATCATTATTTAAACTTTTAGCTCCATCTTTATAAGTACTTACAATATCAATATCGTAATTATTCTTTTGAAAGAAATAACTTAATCCTTGTGATATTTGCTCATTATCTTCGATTAATAATAATTTCATATCTCCACCATGCTTTTTATTATACCCCACATAGTAAAAAAAGGAAAATAAATTCCTTTTTAAACCGTTTCTTTTCGAATTGTATCTATCATATTTTGCTTATTTATTTTCTTTATTGAATAATGCATTATGATATAAACAATAGCAAATACAAACACGATACATATTAAAATAGCTTTATATGGTATCACAAATGGATTTACTTTTTCGGGATCAAAAGCTTTATAAAGTAGTAAGCATGCCACTAAGCCTGAGGCTGTTCCATAAAGTAATGATTTTGAAGAATATAATATTGTTTCTAAGATAATCATTCTATTAAATTCTCTTTTTGTCATACCAATGCTTTTGAGCATTGCAAACTCTTGAGCTCTTAAATCCATATTGGAGGTAATAGTATTAAAAATATTAGTAACCCCAATTAAAGTAATTAAAGTTATAAAACCATATAAGAAAATGCTAATTACAATTACAAGAGATCTTTGAGCTCTAACTTCTTCTTCATAATTATATAATTCTATATCTTCATCATAATCTTCTATATCTTTAACGGTAGCTGAAGAATCATCTGAATCAATATAAATATCATTTAATAAAACAGGTAAGTCAAAATAATCTTTATTAAATACAATTGTTGGACTAGATACTGTCTCATAGCCATATACAGGCTTATCACATAGAGCACCTATTACATATTCATAAGTAGCTCCTGTTATTTCATCGACAACTGGCATTTTATCATTTTTCTTGTATTTAAATGTTTTCTTTTCTTTATCATCTATATCAGGGTCTTTATCATAAAGTAATAATTTATCTTTTACTTCATTATAATTTAAATTATTTTTCTTAACGTATTCCCTAAAAGTAGCGTCATCTAATATAATAGTATTAATATATATGCTTAGTTCGCAATCACTCTCGTCTTCGCCTTCGCAAGTATAAGTTTTAACATCTTTTTCATTCACATTTTTAATATCTTCACTTATAAAGTATTGATCCTTAAGATTATAAGTAACATAAGTTTTATTGACACTTTTAATATCCTTTATGGCCTTTATAGTATCTTCATTAATACTATGGCGGTTGGTATTATAAACGATAATGTCATAGCCATATTCAGTATACATATCATCGGTCATATTAAAGCCCTCGCCTACGAAATAAGAAAGAGCAATGAAAACAAAGATACTAACGGTTAAGGATATAACTGTGGTGCGATACTTCTTTTTACTTCTTTTTAGGTTTTTAGCTGCTAAAACACCACCCGTTTTAAATAACTTTTCAATTATTTTAGGAGTTTTCAATTTATTGGCCTTAATTGTAATATCATGCGATGATCTTAAGTTTTCTATTGGACTAACTTTACTTGCCTTTCTCGCGGATGATAGTGATGATAAAAAGATAGTTAAAAAAGCTAAGATAATAGCAATTATGCAGGCTATAATGGATGGTGTAAAGACAATTCCTTCGCTTAGATTAATAAAATCTTTTAACAAATAATTAACAACTTTAAAGAGGATAAAATCTCCTAAAAGGCCTGTTAATATACCTATTGGAATACCAATACTTCCCAAAACTAGCCCCTCATAAATAACGCTTTTTTTAATCTGCTTTTTAGTAGCACCTACACTAGAAAGCATACCATACATTTTCATTTTTTCTGTTGTAGATATGGCAAATGAATTTCTAATGCAGAAAATACTTGCGACCATTATTATACCAATTATTATGCCGGCTACAGTAAGAAGCATATTAGTAGTTTCAGAAGAAAAACTAAAGACCTCTAAGTGTAATAAATAAGTATTTAAATAGCATCGATATTTTGGGGCTTTAGCGCCTTGTATTCCTTCATAAAAAGCTTTCCAATCATCAATATCTAGTATCTCAGAAATACTCTTTTTATATTTACTTGGTTTAGCAAGAGTAACATAAAGAGCAATATTATTTGTTTTTTCATTAGTAGTAAAACCTTTGTAAGCATAATTATCAATTACTCCAACTATCGTATACGTTTTAGACTGACTGCTGGTACTATCCTCACTTGGATTATAACTATCAATATCCCAAGTAACAGTATCACCAATTTTTAAGTCTTTAAGATTCATTAATATTTTGGAAACAATAATTTCTTGATTATTTTCTGGATATCGTCCGTCATAAAGATGATACTTAAGATCAATTAGATTTTGTTTAGAAACAGAATCTATTTCAAGGTTAATGCTATAGTCATTTTCTTCATCATAAACAACTTCAGTATAACCAAGAACATAAAAAGGCCTTATTTTGCTCAGATCTTTATTATGCTTTAGTGTTTCAAAATCATCATTGTTAATTCCTTCAAGGGTAAAATGATAATACCCATCGTTATCAATTGTTTCTGTTAAAAGCGTCTTTCTAAAACTTGTAACCATCGTGGCTACTGCACATATCATTGCTGTTGAAAGTACAATACCAATAATAGTACCAATAGTTCTCTTTTTATTGAGTTTCAGATTTTTATTAGTTAATTTTTTGAGAATATTCATCTTAATCCTCGCTTACAATCTTACCATCTTCGATTTTAATAATTCTGTCAGCACATTTAGCAATTTCCATATTATGAGTAATCATAATAATTGTTTGATTATAGTCTTTATTAGATTTTTTTAATAAATCTACTATTTCATCACTTGCTGTACTATCAAGATTTCCTGTTGGTTCATCGGCTAGAATTATTGTCGGATTAGTAATTAATGCCCTACCTATAGATGTTCTTTGTTGTTGCCCTCCGGAAAGCTGATTAGGAAGATGCTTTCTTCTTTCTAAAAGTCCTAATTCTTTTAACAAGTTATTTAATTTTTCTGGTTCAACTTTTCGATTATCTAAATCAAGTGGTAAAGTTATATTTTCTTCAACATTCAAAATAGGAATCAAATTGTAAAATTGATAAATTAAACCTACTTGTCTTCTTCTAAAAATAGCAAGTTTATCATCATCAAAAGAATAAATGTCTTTGCCATCAATATAAACTTTACCAGATGTCGGTCTATCTACACCTCCAATTAAGTGTAAAAGAGTAGATTTACCAGAGCCTGAGGCACCTACTATTGCCACGAATTCACCCTTGTTTACGGTAAAAGATACATTATCAAGAGCAACAACTTTAGTTGTACCTTTACCATAAACTTTAGTTAGATTTTCAACTTTTAAAATTTCCATATATTTTCTCCTTGGTTTACAATCTAATAATATTATATTAAAGTTACAGGCAAGTTACAAAAAGAAAAAATCTTCAATTTAAACTGAAGATTTTCTATCTTTCTATTTGATTTACGTTTGCTTCTTCTAAATCCGTGGCCATTTCTTCTGCATATAATATTTCATAATCAAGAGTTAAAACATCTGATGGATCTTGATGATTCCCATAATGATTACCTCTATACATAAAAGTTTCCCAATTATCGGGCACTGTAACCCACCAGCCTCGAAAGCTAAGATAATCAGTAACTATATTTCTAGAAAAGAAAGTATCTATCGCGGCTTGATAGCCAACAGATTCTATATTACCTTTAAATTCTAAATACGTTTTGTCGCCGTAAAATACACTAAATTGGGAAGGTGCAAGAAATTGAGTATAAAGTCCTTTGCCATAACATCTAGTAAAATCTTTGCTTCGGTAACGATTATATCCTACACTTGCAACACGGCAACATTCTTCATAGGCTTCACCACCCTCAGCTCTAACTCCTGCACATATATCATCAAGTTGTTCATAAGTTAACCCTTCTCTAGCCATTACAATTAACATTTTCTCTGGATAAGTTCTTTCCTCTGTTTCATATAAATAATATAAGGCTTCTTCAGAGCTAGCAAAGCAAATATCAGGCATTGTATTATCACACATACTAATTAATAATTTACTAGTCATTTCTTTAGTTAAATAATATCTTTGTCTTATTGCTAATTCCTTTTCTTCAAAAGTTATTTCTGGTTCTTGTTGTTGTGTACTTTCTATATAAGTCTCTGTAGGTGATGTAGGATTGTTATCAACAAGTAATTTAGATGTATCAGATAATGATTTTTCTTCAACAACACTATAAATATCACATTTATAGAATTTAGGCAATTTTATTTTTATTTGTAAATTATCATCTTCAATATTATCATCTGCACTTGGTGCAGTGCCTACATTTTGACTAATAGTATATGGTTCTTCAGATGGTTCGTCAACATATGAACCGGTATTTGCTAAAGAATTATTATTTGTTAAAAGAGTAACTAAAGATATGGTACAAGCCGCAATAGTCCCCGAGGTTAATAAAATCTCCTTACCTTTAGTGGCAATTAAATTTTCTAAAGCTGATTTAAAGCCCTTTTTATTATTTACTTCATTTGGCACTAATTTATCTTCAGGCATTTTAGTAAGAATACTTTGTTTTAAAGTTTTTAAATATTTGCAGTCTATTACTTCAGGAAATCTGCGCAATACAAAACTTGTATTTTTTCCATATAAATACAAATTGTTTCCCTTGATAACAATCTTATAATCATTTTGAATAAATCTATCTATAATATTTTGTAAAAGGATGGCATCTTGAATTTGCGTGACATTGCCATTTTGATCAACTCTTTTACAAATTAATCTATCTCTAGGAACGTCACTTACTCGATAAAAAACATACTTCATCTGCTCAACCCCCAATCTACTTTGTTAATTATAGCGCAAATGACAAATTATGTCAATCCTTAGTAAACTTTTGGAAATTCTTCTATTTTTCAATATTAAAGCCTATAGCTACCACACCATACTTATCTTGATCTTCTTTGGTATAAAACCTTGTTAAAGTATTCAAAAAATCTTCTTTAGTAAAATCTTCAAGATATAAATCTTTTATATCGTAATGTTTAACTAATTCTTCAAAGTTTGGATAATAATCTAAACTAGTTACTTTAGCAAGAATCTTTTCTTCTTCTAAAGGCCTTTTTAAAAATTCTAGCGTATCCCCTATTTTAAGTTTTCTTCTTTTATCATCATTTAGTCTTGCTTCAACTTTTTTCGTTCCATTTAAAACTATTTCAAATATATCCGGGTGTAAATGCACTTGCATTTTCATAAGTTTCACCTCAGAGATATTTTAGCACAAAAAAAGGTAGAAATTAATCTACACTTTTCTTTTTTTAACAATTAACTTATCAAAAGCTGCAAGTAAACTTGGTAGTATTAAAAGAATCAATATTGCTGAGCAAAGAGTTCCTTTGGATATCGTTATACATATCTTGGCTGCAATCGCGGAAGCAAAATTACCTACTATCAAAGTTACGATAATCAAAATCGAAGCGGAAGTTAAAATCGTATGGATAGCTTTATTGTAAGAGTTAATTAAGGCTTCTTTAATATCCATACTCTTACGATGTTCTAGATAATATGAAGTAAATAAGATAGCATAATCAATTGTGGCTCCCATCAAAATACTTTGAACAATCAAAATGGCAATAAAGTAAACTTTTGAACCCTCGAATGTTAAGATATCCATTGTAATAAATACGGCACATTCAATCAATAATACTAAAATGAATGGTATCAATATTGACTTAAATGATATAGCTACAACAATAAAGATAAAGACCATAGTCAAAATTGTAATTAAATTAAGCTCCCCATCAAACGATTTACTCATTTCATAAGCCATTGGTGCATCACCTGCTAAATAAGCATCATGATCTTTAATATCTTTATTAGTATCTTCAACAAAATCAAGGATATCTGGATCTTCATTTTCTAAGTTAGTAGTCAAAACAATTCGAGAATAATTTTTAGCTACTAATAAATCTTTAGAACTATTAATCAAAGTATATGAATTTTCTATAACCTTTTGCATATCAGCATCTATGAATTGTTTAAATCTACTATCAGTTAAAATCTTTTCGTTTAGATAAGCGATAAGTTCTTCTATAGATAAAGCATAATCTTCATCATATTCATGTCTTGCCCCATAAAGAAGATATACTAAACTAACTTTAGAAGTATCAATGCCTCCCGCAAGAGGAGCAAGATTACTGACAAGACTTGTCGAAGTAAATTTAGTATTATTTATGCTAGCTATCATTACATTATTAATAGCCTTTAATTTACTGATGCTACTAGCATTAAACATACTACTGTAGTTTGGATTTGGTGCAACACTATTTAGTATAAAATTAACAAATTCATATAAGTTATATTTAATAGAATTAGCATTATATGTCATATCATATAAAGAATACATAAGTTTTAGATTATCTTCACTTACATTTGTTAAAGCACTTAACTCTTTATAAGAATATTTTTTATCATTTTGAACAGCATCCATAATCATGTTTACTAAATTAAGTTTAGCAAGACTAGCTTCATCTAAAGAAGCATTAATTTCTTTAGTATTAATTATAAAGCTAATAAACTCTCTTGGTGTAAGGGTGTTTACAAAATTATTATTTAAATGATATAAAGTATAAATATTTTTAACATCAAATCCAAGTAAATCAGACATATTTTTATAATTATATACTTTTTTCTCTTTACTAGATTCTATTATCATATTAGCAAGTTCTAAAGTACTAATCGTATTATCATCTAAGTAGTTGCCCATTAAAGGATTATCTTTATAAGAAAGTAAGAAGCTTACAAAAGTATCAATACTCATTTTAGTTTCAGCACTATTGTTTACTTTATTGTAAAGGCCTATAACCACGTTAACCATCGAAGGACTAATGTTTAAAGTTTGGCCTAAAGTACCGGCATCCATTTTTTTGGCTGTTAAATTAGAATCGGCAAAAGTCTTAATCATTGTTAGCTCTTTAACAGTGTTCTCATCAAAGCTTTGGGCATATTCGGGATTTGGATAAACATAAGTTAAAGTAAAATTAGCAAAATCATAGAAACTTAAAGTCTCATTAGGCTCACTTATTGCATTATAATACTTATAAATATTTTGGACTAAAGAAGCGTCCATGCCAAATAAGGCTGCCATAGCATTACTTTCTAATTTAGTATTATTACGATCTTTATCTATAAATGGTGCCATCATTTGTAAAGATGCAATATTTTCCTTAGTAAGCATACTAGAATATGCTTCATTATTTAAAACATTATTAACAATAAAATTATAGCCTTGTGGTAAAGTAAGAGCTGTTTTAGTAGTCATGCTATTATATAAAAGATATAAGCTTTGAACATTTGCATTTGGAATACCTAAGATGTTTGCCATATCATTATAACCCCATTTATTATATATTAAACCTTGATTAGTAAAATAAGATAATTTATTAATACTAGCCTTTATGTTATTATCTAAAGCTTTACCATAGTTAGGATCATTTGCTACTTCGTTTAAAATAAAACTAGTAAACTGTGAATAACTCATTTTATTATCTTCATTTTGATTATAATAATTATAATAAATAGTTTTAATTAAATCTTCATCTAAAGTAACATTTACACCAAGGCTTGCAAATTTATCATTAAGTTCATTATATTTTAAACCTTCACTTAAGGTATTAGCATAACATAAAACACTGCTAAAACGCTTATCATCACTTAACTTTTGACAATAATCACCAAAGTACTCTTCTTCATCATTATTATATATTAAAGCAATTTGATTTTCTTTATTAAATATTTCCTTTACTTTATCGTTTTCTTCACCTGTAAATTCATATTCAAGATTACTCTTTAAAAGAAAACTTCCTGCGAAGATAACTATAAAGATTACTATTGCTGCCCTACGAATAAAGAAGCTAAATTTTCCTAAAGCTGACAAAGATATTTTGGGACGCTTTTTAGTAGTTTTCATAATTAGTTTATCAAATAATAAAATCAAAGATGGTAAAACAAAGAAGATACTAATTAAACTAAATATAACGCCTTTAGCTAAAACCAATCCTAAATCAATGCCAATTGTAAAGCTCATAAAAACTAAAGCTAAAAGACCAACAATGGTTGTTACTGAGCTACTTGATATTGACAAGAAAGAATGATATAAAGCTTCCTTCATAGCTTTTTTATTATCAGGTTCATGCTCTTTTTCTTGACGATATCTATTCATAAGCATTATTGAATAGTCCATAGAAAGAGCCATTTGTAAAATTGCACATATGGAATTGGTTATATTGGAAACATTTGGGAAGATAATATTTGTACCCTTATTTAAGAAGACGGCAAGACCTATGACAAATAAAAATAAGAACGGTTCAACATAAGAATCACACATGATAATCAAAATTACCATGGCGCTACATATAGCAAGAGCTACAACCCAAATTTTTAACACCGGAGCATTATAGGTAGATACATCACCTGAAGTATATATTTCATAGTCATCATATTTATCCATAATCGTAGAGTATACCTTGGCAGCATTTTTAGAATCTGCTCCACCATCAACATTTACTTTATAAAAGGTATACTCATCTTTATTATAATCTTCGGTGTCATCATATAAGACCTCATCAACATTTTTTATACTGGCTAGATAGTTTTTAACCTCATCTTTTTCATCATCTTTTAGGTCTTTAAACATAACCTCTAGAGTACTACTTTTATCAGTAGCAAACTCCTCATTCATGATGTCTACTCCTATTTTAGTAGATGAATCATCAGGAAGATATCTAGTTAAATCATAATTAATTTTTACTTTACTACTTAAAAATAAACATAATCCTGATAAAATAATAAATATTACAAGGATATAGTTTCTTTTTTCGACTATAAAATCCGTAATCTTACGCATTTAATATTCCCTCTTTCTAAAACCACACAGTATTATATATGCAATTTTTTTAAAATAAAAGGTCAATTTTATTGATAATGTCTAAATTTTGACATATGTTTAAAATTTGTATAAAATATTAAGTCAAAGAGATGATTTAAATGAAAGTTAAAAATAAAAATATATCCTCTATTAACACACAAAAGAACATTAAAGAAGCATTTGCTATATTAATGTCTAAGAAGAAGGAACTATCGTCTATCACAGTTACTGAGCTAGTTAAAATCGCCGGTATAACAAGATCATCTTTCTACACCCACTATGAAAATATTTATGATGTTGCTAAAGAAATTCAAGATGACACTTTAAAATTAATTGATTTTAATGAAGATGATATTGATAATCCTGAGAACATAAAAAAGTATTTAAATAAAGTTATTGATTATTTAAAAAATAATGAGGAAATATATAAACTGTTAGCTTCAAGTAGAGAACCACTTATCTTTATTGATAGACTTAATAAAATGATTTATGAAAAAATAATTCGTTTAGAAAATATTAAAGGCAAAGATATTGAACTTAAAATTGCTTTTTTTACTGATGGTTGTGTTAGTCTATTTTTAAAATATTTTCGTGGCAAGTTAAATAAATCACTTGATGAAATTGGCGAATATATTAACACTGTTATCGAAGATTATTTATTAAAATAACTTAAAAATCGATAAAAATTAAAAATTATATATTGAACTTTGCTATTTTCTATAGTATAATTTTAATTGTCTTAAGCAAGACAACCACTTAAATGTGGGCGATTAGCTCAGTTGGTTAGAGCACCTGCCTTACAAGCAGGGGGTCATAGGTTCGAGTCCTATATCGCCCACCATTTTAT
>CANQFJ010000014.1 GCA_947598485.1 uncultured Bacilli bacterium
GAAAAATAAATATAGATGTAATTTTAAGAGATGAAACAATTTGGCTTACTCAAAAAAGTATGGCTGAATTATTTGATTGTTCTAAAGACAATATAGGATTACATTTAAAAAATATATTTTTAGATAAAGAATTAGATAAAAATGTAACTACCGAGATTTTCTCGGTAGTTCAAAAAGAAGGTAATCGTGATATTAAAAGGAATATAGAATTCTATAATTTGGACGCTATAATTGCAGTAGGTTATCGAATAAATTCTAAAAAAGCAACACAATTTAGAATATGGGCTACTAATGTTTTAAAAGATTACATCATTAAAGGTTTTAAAATAGATATAGAAAGAATGAAAAATGGCCCTAAATTTGGTAAAGACTATTATGAAGAATTACTTGAGACTATTAAAGAAATTAGATTAAGCGAACGAAGACTTTATCAAAAAATTACCGACTTATTTGAAAGTACAAGTATTGATTATAATAAAGATTCTGAAGAAGCATATACATTTTTTAAAATTGTTCAAAATAAACTCCATTATGCGATATCTGGTCATACAGCAGCAGAGCTTATATATGAAAGAGTAGATGCTAATAAAGAACATCTTGGACTTACTAATTGGAAAAATTCTCCAAATGGCAAAATTATGAAGTATGATATAAGTATTGCTAAAAATTATTTAAACGAACAAGAAATAAAAAAATTAGAAAGTTTGACAACTCTATTTTTAGACTATGCCGAAGACATGGCAAACGAACATAATCTAATGACAATGCAAAAATGGATTGATGCAACAGATGATTTATTGAAATTTCGAAAAAAGAAAATTTTATCAGATTCCGGTAATATTTCTCATAAACAGGCTTTAGATAAAGCTAATGAAGAATATGAAAAATTTAGAATAAAACAAGATAAGAATTATGTATCATCAATGGATGAATTATATGAAAAATATTTAGAAGAAAGTAAAAAATAGATTTGACAAAATACTAGCTTCCCATGGGGAAGAAGGTAAAGAAGCCCAAAAATTATCGCCAGGTGATATCATCGTAATACCTGCAAACGTAAAGCATTGGCATGGAGCAAGAAAAGATTCTTGGTTTAGTCATATAGCGGTTGAAATCCCAGGAGAAGAAACTTCAAATGAGTGGTTAGAACCTGTATCTGATGAAGAATATAATAAGATAGGATAATTAGAAAATAATATAAATTAACAATTTATAAAAGAAAGCTATTCAAAGTTTTCTTTTTTTCATGCAAGAAATTCTTGCTAGTAATGTCAAACAGGTTTGATATAATAATTTTAATTTATCTTTTATTATTTTCTTATGAAAGGAGGCAGTTTATGAATCTAGGTGAAAAAATTTTAAAAATAAGAAAGGATAACAAAATGTCACAAGAACAGCTTGCGGAGGTTTTAAATGTAACACGGCAAACTGTTTCAAATTGGGAAAATGGGAATAATTATCCGGATATAGAAACGCTGATAATGATTAGTGATAAATTTAAGGTTTCCTTAGATATTTTATTAAAAGGCGATAAAGAAATGATCAAAGATATTAACAAAAAATTAACAAATAATAAGATATTAAAAAGAGTTATTATTTTTCTTTGCTTAGTAATAGTTATTTTAAGTGCAGGATATATTGTGTATAGAGAATATTTATATCGTACTAAAATTATTTATAGAGTAAATAAAGATGATGGTGCTATAACTAATAAATGTAATTTAGATGGTAAAAGATTAAAACTTATGGCCTTAGTTCATAAAGTATGTGATGAAAATGATACTAAAGAGTTTAGTAAAACCCCATATTGTATACTTACTGATGAATCATCATGTAGTTTTTTAGAAGTTCCAAATTCACACTGTGTTTCAGATTTTATTAATAAACCTTCAGGATACAATATTATCGATAATAACACTAAAGAACAACAAAAAGAATTAATGGATAAAATGAACATCAATTTAGATGATTATGATAATACTTATGATTTGCTTGAGGATATGACAGATTATATCATAAGTATTGGCGGTACTTGTGATAATAGTTAATATTTTATTAGTGTAGTGGATGTTGTGGGCGTTATAACAGAAAGTAAAATAGACAGGCATATTGGGGAAAACTTAAAGAGCGTCTTAAAAACGAAGGAAATGAAACGGTCACAAAGTGTGACCAGTTGAAACTTAAAGCTCAAGATGGTAAATATCGTATGACTGATGTTGTAGATATCGAAGGGATGTTTAGAATCATTGAATCAATTCCTAGTAAGAATGCTGAACCAATAAAGAGGTGATTTGCTAAACTAGGAAATGAAAGAATTGATGAGTTTTTTGATCCTTCCATAGCAGTTCAAAGGTCTATAGATTTATATAGAGCTAAAGGATATGATGACAAATGGATTACAAAAAGATTTCAAAGCATTCAAAATAGAAAAACTCTTACGGATATATGCAAAGAAAGTGGGGTCCATGAAGGCAAAGAATTTGCTATATTAACTAACGAAATATATAAAAGCTGGTCAGGAATGACAGCTGGTGAGTATAAAGAATACAAAGGCTTAAAAAAAGAATCTTTGAGAGATAATATGTCGGATGTAGAAGTAGCCCTTGCTGACTTAGGTGAAATAGCTACTCGTGAAATTGCTAAAGAACATAAACCTTATGGCCTAGAACAAAATAAAAGTATTGCTAAAATGGGTGGCCATGCTGCAAAGGTTGCTAGAGAAGATATAGAAAAGAATTTAGGTAAATCATTAATTAGCACACAAAACAACATTATTTATTAATATTTAGACAATCAAGAAAAACTGGCAAATAAAAAATAATAAAAAAGTAAAAATACAATTTAATCTGAAAAAGTTTTGGCTTTTTGGACAATACTTTATGGTATATCATGGTATATGATATCCTATTACACGTGTTATAATTATATTGAACATTTGGAGGATTAAAATGACAGATTTTTCTAAAATTAAAGATTATTATGCCCAATTTAATGAAAAAAATAGACTATTTAGTGATAATAGTGGGAAACTAGAATTCGAAATGACTAAGAAAATCTTAGAAAAATATTTGCCTAAAAAGGGTAAAATTCTTGACTTAGGAGGCGGTGCCGGTGTATATAGCTTTCTTTTAGCAGATTTAGGCTATGAAGTATACTTGGCTGATTTATCAGAAGAACTAATTAGGCAAGCTAAAGATCAAAATATGTCCCAAGAGAAAAAATTGGTATCTTGCGATGTCGTTAATGCTTTGGATTTATCTATGTATGAGAATGAACAATTTGATGTTGTGCTGTTATTTGGACCGCTTTATCATCTTTTAGAAAATAATGAAATAGTGCAATGTTTAAATGAGGTAAATAGAGTTCTAAAAAGTGGTGGAATAGTTCTTGCTAGCTTTATTCCGTATTTATCGGGAAGTATTGCAATTATAGATAGATATTTTAGACATCCAGAACAAGTAAATGCTGATAATCTTGATATGGTGTTTAAAACAGGAATATTTAATAATTTATCTGATAAAGGATTTCAAGAGGGTTATTATCCATCAGCAAACGAAATAGAGACTTTATTTGAAAAATGTGGATTTAGCAAAATAGGACTTAGGTCTATAAGAGGAATTGGATATGAAAAAGAAGATAATATTTACAACATACAAGATAATATGATTTTTAATAAAATTATAGATTTGATAGAACAAACTTCTACAAAACCACAAGTTATTGAAATGTGTGGGCACGCAATGTATTTAGGAACAAAATCTAAAAATTAAATAGAAAGAGAAACAATATGAAAGTTTTAAGTTTAAGAGAACCATTTGCCACGCTTATAAAAAACGGAATAAAAACAATTGAAACTAGAAGTTGGAGAACAAACTACAGAGGAACATTGTATATCCATGCAAGTACTTCAAAAATAACTAAAGAAGATATGAAAAGAACTGATTTAATGTCTTTAGTTAATTTAAATGATTTGAACTATGGTAATATTATTTGCTCTTGTGAACTTGTAGATTGTATTGAAATGACAGATAAATTTATTGAAGAGGTTAAAAAGAATAAACCAAATGATTATGTATCAGGTCTTTATGAGACTGGTAGGTATGCTTGGATTTTAAAAGATGTTAAACCTTTGGCTAAACCTATTGCCGCTAAGGGCCAATTAAGTATTTGGAACTATATCGAATAAGAAAAACTAACTATAATATTGGAAATTTAAATTTAGCAAAAGAATCACTTACGAAAAATTTGAATTTGTGATAAAATTAGGGTGTTTGAAAAAATATCAAGTCAATTTTATCAATGTGTAGCTATTATGCGTAAGTCCGATTGAAATGGACTTACGCATTTTTATGTTAAGAGGGTAAATTATGTATAAAGTAAATGATTATGTAGTATATAAAAAAGATGTTTGTAAAGTTAAAGAAATTAGGGAAAATAAGCTAAATGGAAGCAGTTACTATGTATTAGTGCCTGTTTTTGATGAATCTTTAATTATTGATGTGCCTGTAGACAATAAAATGGGTTATCTAAGAGATTTATTAAGCAAAAAACAAGCCGATAATTTAATTGATAATATCGTAAATATAGAACCTTTAGAAAACATAGATAGTAAATATATCGAAAATACTTATAAAGAGCTATTCCATAATGGCACGCATGAAGATTTGATTAAGATTATTAAGACAACATATTTACGCAATGAAGATCGATTAAAAAATAAGAAAAAAATAAGCGAAAAAGATAGTGATTATTTTAACCAAGCTGAGAAATATCTATATAATGAATTATCTATAGTCTATAATATGAGCTTTGAAGAGATAAAAGAATACATTATTCATAAAGTAGAAGAAAAGGATAGCTAGTATTAGGCAAATTTGACAAAATACTATTTTAATAGTACAATATGTCACAATTTCTAAGGGGATTATGTGATGAAAAATTCAAAAATTAAAAGAAATTTAGCGGGATTACTCGCTGTATTACAATTAGGATTAGTATCTGGATGTTCTTTAAATGAGATTTCTGATGAAGAATATGACGAAGCTCTAGAACAAATTGAGCAACTAGAAGATGACAATAGGGTTTTAACAGATGAAAATAAAAGGTTGGAAGATCAAAATAAGGCTTTAGCAGAAGAAAACCAAACTTTAAAAGATGAGATAAATGCCAAAAATGAAAATAAGCCAAGTGCACCAACTGATGAACCTGATGTTACAGAAGTTAAACTTGCAGAAAAGGACAATATAATAAATGCAGCATTATTGCAAGAAATAGGTTTAGATTTTGATTATTCAAATATTCCTGAAATGCAAGATGTTATTAATTACTTTAATAGTTTTTTAAGTAACTATGAAGCTGTTACTTATAGCGTTTCTTCAAACCATATCAGATTGATGGCAGATGGAATTTGTGTTGCTACAATTTATAGTCAAGAAGATCCTAAAACAGTTCATTTTCTTACTACCTACGGTGATAGTCTAAATCATTACTATTGTACACTTTATTTTAATGATGATAATAGCCTGTCTTCTATTTTTGTTTCAGATTATTTGACATGGGATACGGATGAATATATTTACTCAAAAGAGCATGCAATTAGTCCAAATCTTCACGTTGATGAGTCTGTAGGAGTTGCCAAAAAAGCTGTGGGAAATGAAGAAGGTGCTGTTGAATATGATATTCAAATTGCCGCAGTTTGCTATACAACATATAATGACTATTGCTTAGAATTTACAAACAAGTTAAATCATGATGAAAGGACTCGGGTGTTAATTCAAAAAGAAGATTATGATCTTTTAAAAGAGTTAATTAGTTCTTATGATGCAACATGTGGTGACTTCTTACCTTATATTAAAGACACCTTAATCGTAGTTATTCAAAAAAATGGTAAAGAAGATGAACTTCAATTTTATGTTGATATAATAAATGCTATAGGCGATGAGCAAAATCCTGTAACTGATGAAGTCGATAATCCAAAAGTAGACACTTCAGATGTAGAAGTTAAACCTAATCCAGTTACGGGTCATGTAGAAGCTGTAAATGCAGCATTATTGCAAGAAATAGGTATAGATTTTGATTATTCAAATATTCCTGCGATTACAAGTTGTATAGAATTCTTAAATAACTTTATTGCTACTTATTCAAAAGCAGAATATGAAATTCAAAAAAACAATGGAATGAATCGAATCGAATTTAGAAGTGATGGTGCTATTATTGCATCTGCTATGTATGATTCAGTAAACAAAGTTTTATCTATTAATTTACAATATTATAGTAGCCATTGTTATTATTGTGCGGTTTTTGACGATAATAATGAATTAGCATATTTTGATGGTCGATCAGGATGGAATGTTGATAATATGTATTGCACTCAAGGATATAGTGAATATCCAAAGGCTGATGGTAATAGTTCATGTTACAATTATATCGATGTTAGTAACTATGAAGATTTCACACTTAATCTACATATAGAGGCTTACAAAGTAAATTCGAGGTATTATTTATCTTTAAATGATGAAGCTGATATTGGATTAAAGTCTATTAACCTTAATGAAGAAGATTATCAAGCTTTAGTTAACTTATTTAATTCGTATGATACTAATAGCGGAAATATACTTGCATATGTTAAAGATACTTTAATTGAAGTGATTAGTAAGTATGATAAAGAAGGCGAACTTCAATCTTACATTAATATCATAAATGGTACTGGCGCTAGAACATTAACAAATATTGATTAAAATTGTATTTTATTAGCATACTTAATAGTTAGTATGCTTTTTATGTTTATAAGATTGCTAATATTAATTAACAAAATAGTTATCAATAAAAAAATCATAGATTTTTACGAGATGATTAAGTTTATTAACTTAATATTACCTGTGATTTCTATGATTTATTAAATTTAAAACGAAAAACTAATACTGGTAATCCAATTCAGCGACAACAATAAGTCGCTTTTTTATGTTGTTTTCACAAGTTACTAAAGTTAAAATTTTTTTGTTACTTACTTGTTTAAAGAAAGACATATCACTTTCATCAATAGTTTGTTTATCTTTAACTGCATAAGTATAAGTATCTTTTAAGGTTACAATTTTTATTTTGTCACCAATTTTAGCTTTATGTAAATTTTGAAAAACATTATTCGTGTTATGGCCTGCGAGGATTATATTGCCTAATTCAGAGTCAAGATTAACAGAGCTTTTTAAAATTCCGACTAGATTTTTATCTAATATTTCTTTTTCAGTGCCTTTGACAATCAACCTTTTAATGTTCAAACTCGGTATTTCAATATATCCAAGATAATAATTATTTAATTTATTAGTTTCTAGCTCTAATTTATTTTCCTTTTCATTTATTATCATATAAGAGTTTGTGTTCAAAAATTGATTTTCTATTATCCTACTTGTTTCTTGCTTATCTTTATACTTTGCTTTTCCAAATTTATATAAGTAAATCATCGAGACTAATAACAAGATTATCCCAATGTATTTTGAAATTTTCTTTTTAATGTCTTTTTTTGCCATATGCTACAAAAATTAAGCCTAATATAGCACTGCCATTAATTGTTAGTAAAGTTGCTAAATCTGTGTTATATGTATCTGGCATTTCTTCTTTTTCGTTAGTCATTTTAGCTTGAATAACTTCTCCGTCTTCCTTAATTTCAAAATACATTTTTTCATTATTTAAAACGTATCCTTCCGGAGCTTCCTTTTCAATAATATAATATTTACCATATTCTAAATTTTCTATTATTATTTTACCTTCTTCATCAGTTCTCCCTGAGAATATTAATTCATCGTTTTCGTTATAAATTTCAATTAAGGTATTAGGAAGTGGCTCTACTGTAGACAAATCTTTCTTAGTAAATTCCAAAGTACCGGTAATTTTTTCGTTAGTCATTTCTGCTTTAAGGACTTTACCATCTTCCAAAATTTCAAAATACACTTTTTCATTATTTAAAACATAACCTTCCGGAGCTTCTTTTTCTAAGATATAATATTTGCCGTATTCAAGATTTTTAACAATAATCTTTCCATTTTTATTTGTTTTGCCCGAAAAGATAAGTTCATCATTATCATTATATATTTCAATTAGTGCATTAGGTAAAGGATTACCTGTAGTTAGATCCTTTTTGGTAAATTCAAGATCACCTTTAATCTTTTCATTGGTCATTGTAGCTTTTACAATTTGTCCGTCTTCTTTAATCTCAAAGTATACTTTTTCATTAGTAAGCTTATATCCAGTAGATGGTTCTTTCTCTATAATATAGTATTTTCCATATTCTAGCTCCTTTATTATGATTTTACCTTCTTCATTAGTTCTTCCCGAAAATATTAATTCATTGTTTTCGTTATAAATTTCTATTAAAGTATTTGGTAGAGCTTTACCTGTAGATAAATCCTCCTTAGTAAACTCCAAGGTTCCCGTAATTTTTTCGTTAGTCATTTCTGCTTTAACGACTTTACCATTTTCTTTAATTTCAAAATACATTTTTTCTTCATTTAAAACATAACCTTCCGGAGCTTCTTTCTCTAAAATATAGTATTTACCATATTCAAGATTTTTAACAATAATCTTTCCATTTTTATTTGTTTTGCCCGAAAAGATAAGTTCATCATTATCATTATATATTTCAATTAAGGCATTGGGTAAAGAACTCCCTGTAGTTAAGTCTATCTTTGTAAATTCAAGATCACCTTTAATTTTTTCATTGGTCATTGTGGCTTTAACAACCTGTCCGTTTTCTTTAATCTCAAAGTACACTTTTTCATTATTTAAAACATAACCTTCAGGAGCTTCTTTTTCTAAGATATAATATTTGCCGTATTCAAGATTTTTAACAATAATCTTTCCATTTTCATCTGTTTGGCCTGAAAAGATAAGTTCATCATTAATATTAAATATTTCAATTAATGCATTAGATAAATGATTACCTGTGGTTAGATCTTCTTTGGTAAATTCAAGATCACCTTTAATTTTTTCATTAGTCATTGTAGCTTTAACAACTTGTCCGTCTTCTTTAATCTCAAAGTACACTTTTTCATTATTTAATTTATATCCTGTTGCAGGTTCTGTTTCAATAATATAAAATTTTCCTGCAAATAAATGCTCAATTGTTATATTTCCTTTTTCATCAGTAATACCACTATAAATAAGTTCATTGTCTTCTGTAAAGACTTCTATTTTTACGTTAGGAATTTCTTTCCCTGATGTTAAATCACTTTTTGAAAATTCTAATTTTCCTTTTTTTAGATAATTTTTTAAGGAAAAGCTTTCAGTTACAATAGGCGTATATTGGTCTATATATTTTAAATCAATTTCATGCATTATATTATCTAATACAAAGCCATCAGCAGTCTTTAGTTCTTTTATAAAATACTTACCTAATTTTAAATTGTTGATTATAACCTGACCATCATTGTTTGTCGTGTATGAATTGATAAAATTTCCTAGTTCATCATATAGCCCAAAGACAATGTTAGGAAGAGTAACTTCCTCATAAATGAATTTACCATCTTCAATTACAACGGATTCTCCTAACTTTTGAATTTCAATTTTTCCTTTAACTTCAACGTTAGTAAATTTTAGTTCTATAATTGAATCAAATTCTTCGGTTTTTTTAAAATCAGACTTTTCATTAATTGAAAATTTTAAAGATTCTGAATTCCATAAGTATCCCTCGATTGCTTGATCTACTTCTTCAAGCTCGTAATTTCCTGAATTTAAAGGGTAGGGTGTAATTAAAATGCCATTTTCATCAGTTGAAAATTCACAATACGTTTGATGATTAGGGTAGTATATAGTTTGACAAACATAATCGTTATTTGAAAGGTCTTTTATTTTAAACTTTATTCCTGACTTAGCAATGCTTTTTCCATTTTCATCTACTTTTAAAACTTTTACTCGAGCAGTTATTTCCGCGTTGGAAAACACTTTATTAATAGTAGGGCCAGATTCCGTTATTTCAAATTCAAAATCCTCAAGCTTTTCATAGCCAACCGGAGTTGTTAATTGCCTTAATATATAATGGCCATAAGGTAAAGTAAAAGTTATTTTTCCTTGGTTGTCGGTAGTATACCTAGAAATAAGTTGATTATTTTTATTATAAATGCCAAATTCAATATTAGCTTCAGGAGTCAGTACTTGAGTTTTATTGCTTGCTACTACTTTAGTTATACTATATTCTCTTTTTATAACCTTTTCTTTAACTTTTATATTAGGATATAGGTTATTCGTTTGCAGATCAAAATAATATTTTTCTAAATCTAGTTCATATCCTTTACTTGGTGTTATTTCTTGTAAATAGTATCTACCTGTACTAGGAAGATAATTACTTTCAGCATAACCATTTTCGTCTGTTATAAGCTTTTCTATTAAAGAGCCATCTTCTTTATAAAGCCCATATACGGCTCCTTGTAGTGTTGCATCTCCTTGAGCAGAGGCAAGACCAGTATCATAATCTAACTTATTTAAAGTGATTTTTCCGCCAATAATATTTAGATTAAAATTAGTTTCAATAGGATCGTAACTTCCTACTTGAACCATGTCTTGTCCTCCAACTTTTGGATATATAATTGTAGGATGTGAATAATTACTATCTTTTTTTGTTAAGGTAATGGTGGCATTACCAACATTTTTAGCAACAATATTTAATTGATTAGTATCTTTAGTAGCTAATACATTATCGCTACTTGATACATCATATTTTGTTAAAACATTATTTTTGTCGGTAAGACTTAATTTATTTCCTATGGTAATGTCGTGGCCAATATCACCAAAGTCAGGAGTAATATCGTGATTAGCTAGCAAAGTTTCCATTTCTTGAATTTCTGCGTTATATGGTGTAATATATGAACCATTTAAAGTATCGGTAAAATATATTTTCCAACCATGAGGAACTGTGCACCATATCATATATTGAGTAATAGCGTACCATTTTAAATCTGTATGATCGATTTCACCATCATGATAACCATAGCCGTAATACGCTAATAACTGAATTCTTTTCCATTCGTTAGCCGTAACATTTGAAACCTCTAATTGATTATAATCTTGACCAATGTAATCTTGATCAGTGTACAATAACTCATTTATTTCCATACAATAGACGAATTGATTATCACTTTTTCTTGTAACTACTGCTAATTGTAGATAATGAGTACTTGTATCTGGCTCGACTTTGGTAATGAAAATATTTGGAATTGGCAAATAAGAATCATTAAACTGCTCATTGTATGTTGCTCCATAAACTTTTTTTAAACATGGACTTATAAACATTATTATTACAACTAATAAATACTTAAATAGTTTTTTCAATTAAATTCCCCCTTAAATGTTATAAAATACTATTTATTTGATATATGATAATCAAATTCAATATAATTAGTATCTGGTGTATTATTTATAAAATCATCATCAAAATTTCTATTGTCTATTAAGTTATTTTTTGAATCTGAAGAATCAATGCTACTATCTCTAAATTTTTGCTTATTATTTTTGTTTATAAAATATCCTATAATAATTGTTATTAAAATTATCAAAAAAATTAATAAACATTTTTTCAACATTACATAATTTTCTCCTTTCTATTTATTTTTAAAATATTGTAGATTATAACATCCTATATCATCGTACCTTTCTTAGGACTTAAAGCAAAAATCATCAAGCCCAAGGGCAGTTACAAACTTTATACAAGCACTTTTTTTTATTTCTCGAATTTTATCTTTACCATAATGAACTGTATTAATAATGTCATTTTCACTAAAACATCTATAAAAAGTAAGATCAAAAACTTGTAATTCAAGATTATTTAGTTTTCTCATAGCTAATGTTATCTTAGAAAGTAATTGATATTTCTCATTATCTTTTTTGACTTTTAGTAGTAAGCTTTTTAAATCAAATTCCCTTATTTGTGAATTATCTACCTTAATAAAATTATCGTAACAAACTTGATAATCATCCGTGATTTTAGGAAGCAAAATCTCATCATTGCTTAATTTTAAATGTTTAAAAAGCATAAAAATGTTTAAGATTATATTTTTTAATTTAACATAATCATATAAAGATAATTCGTTTTTCCCAAGTAATGTATTGTTCATAATTCCCCCTTAACCAAGTATCCAATGCTATGTAAATAATTTTTTAATATATTTAAATTAAAAAATAAAAAAAGGAAGAGCTGCATTTCAGGATACATACTACTTCCTTTAAAAAATAACTTTGGAAAACTGCGCACTATATTAATATGAAAAAATAAAAAAATCAAGCTATTTCAAACCATATATAGTTAATTTTATGTGAATACGAAATATTTTAAAAAGAAGCATTGGATACATTTTTCGTATTCGTTTACATTATAACAATCTAGTAGCATCGAGTAAATTGGGAATAAATGTCTTATAAAAAGCGAATAAAATGTCTTGATAATAATAAATCAACTTGACTTTAAACTGTTATATTTTAACTTTTTTTATTTAATCAATCATATTTGCAAATTTTAAAAAATATATTATAATAATGCCTCGTGAAGGAAGAATTATAAATGATATCAAATATAAGTAATAAGAAATTGCAACTTAAGGCAATGCTTCTTGCTTTAACAATTATTCTTGCGGGTAATAGTTGCTCTCTAGAAACTGAAGCTGAAGAAACAGAGCAAAAACCCATTTTTTATGGTGATGAAAATTATTTTTTAACTGAATCAGAAAATGTTCCTGTTTATCCTACTGTGGAAGAGTTTATAAATAAAGAATATTATACAGAAGATGATATAACTGTTGGTATTGCCATGGGAATTATTGTTACTATACAAAAAAAAGGTAGTCCTTGGTATACTTATTGCATTAAAGATTTTGATGAAAACAGTTCTTACACTCCTCCGGCAGGATTTAGTGCTTATGAAGAGCTCGTAGGAATAGGATTAGATGAAAATAGCAAAGTAACTTATATAAGAGGAGGAATTTATCATGATGTTCCTACTCATGTTGAACAATATTTAAAAAAATAATTTACTATTAATTGAATCTAGATATTAAATGTCATATAATTATTAAAAGGAGTACATTATAATGAAAAAAGGTACCAAAATAATTATAATTTCTATTGTATCAGTAGTAGTGATATTATTACTCGGAATTTTAGGATATTTTATTTACGTAAAAAGTGCATATATTTCAAAAGATGTTGTAAAAGAAATTGTATTAAATGATACAAAACTTAAGGAAAGCGATGTTATATTTAAAGATATAGATCTTGACTTAGATGATGGCCTTCATAAATATGATGTTGAATTTTATTACAACAGGGTAGAGTATTCTTATGAAATAGATGCCAAAACAGGTAAGATAATAACTGGTAATTTTATAAATTCTAGTGATAATAATTCAGAAAATAGTAATACTACTTTAAATAATAATACCAATGATAATAAGAATTATATTACTAAAGAAGAAGCTAGAGATGTAGCAATAAATGATGCTAAACTTTCTTTAGATAATGTTACTTTAATTAAAGTAGATTTTGACTACGATAATGGGATAGCAGTTTACGAAGTAGAATTTATAAATAATAATTTAGAATATGATTATGAAATAAATGCTATTACCAAAGAAATTGTTAGTAAAAAACAAGAAAGAAGATAAGTAGAGCTTTTGAAGCTTTATTTTTTTTACATATGTTATAATACTTTAAGGTGATATTAATGAAAAAGATTATCTTAAGTATCGAAGGAATGACTTGTAGTGCATGTTCAAACGGATTAGAAAAATACTTAAATAAACAAAAAGGTATAAATAAGGCTTCCGTTAATTTAGTTATGTCTACTGCATCAATTGAATATGATGATAGTTTATCACTTACTGATTTAGAGAAATATATAGCAAATGCCGGTTTTAAGAGTCTCGGCAAAGCGGATCTTACTAAGGAAGATAAAAAGGTAAGTAAAACGCCTTTTATTATATTTGGCATTTTAGCTTTATTACTAATGTATATATCTATGGCTCATATGCTAAAATTGCCTGTTCTAAAAATTCTTGATCATCATATGCATCCTATAAATTACAGTATAACTTTGTTATTATTAACAATTCCTTTTATAATCTTTGGTTTCGATATTATTAAAAATGGTTATAAAAATTTTATACATAAAATGCCTAATATGGATACTTTGGTTGCTCTTGGTATAGCATCTAGTTTAGGATATAGTATTTTTAGCGTCATAATGGTTATTAATGGTAAAGTAAATTATGCTCAAAGTTTATATTTTGAATCTATAGCCTTTGTAATTTATTTTGTTAAATTAGGAAGATTTATTGATCAAAGAGCCCATGTTAAAACTAAAGATGCTATTAAGGATTTAGTAAGAGTTACTCCCGAATACGCTAAAATAAAGGTTAATAATGAAGTTAAGGAAATAACTATAGATGAAGTTAAAAAAGGCGATATATTAATTTGTTATGCTGGCGACAAAATAGCTGTAGATGGTAAGATTATAAGTGGTAAAACTCACACTGATGAGTCGTTTATAACTGGTGAGTCAAAACCAGTGAAAAAAACTAAGGGTGATAATGTAATCGCTGGCTCTATAAATTATGAGGGTGTTATTGAATATAAAGCTGAAAAGATTGGTAAAGAATCTACTATTTCGGAAATAGTCAACTTGGTAGTGGAGGCTACTAATACTAAGGCTCCGATTGCTAAAGAAGCTGACAAAATATGTACTTATTTTGTACCTATCATAATGTTTATAGCCGTATTAACATTTATTATTCAATTAATTATTACTCATTCGATAACTGATGCTCTTAACTTTTTTGTATCAGTTTTAGTGGTGGCATGTCCTTGTGCTCTTGGTCTTGCAACTCCTCTTGCGATAGTGGTAGCTCAAGGAATATGTGCCAAAAATGGTATCCTTATTAAATCTAGCGAAATATTAGAACTTGCTAGCAAAGCAAATGTTATAGTTTTTGATAAAACAGGTACTTTAACAAATGGTAATATTACAATATCTAAAGTATTTAATTATAGTGGCTATAAAGAAGATAAGCTTTTAGCTATTTTGGGTTCTATAGAATCTCATGTGTCTCATCCAATTGCTAAAGGAGTTTTAAATTATCTTAATAACCAAAAAATATCATATGAAGAATGCTTAAATGTTGAAACAATTGAAGGAATGGGTATTAAAGCTGAACTAAATAACAAAGAATATTATGCAGTTAACAATAAAGGGGTTAAAAAAATTAATATCGAAAATAATCATATAAATGATGAAAAAGAGCTATTAAATGATGGATGTACAATAATTTATATAATTGAAAACAAAAATATTATAGGCTTAGTAGGACTTAAAGATACTGAAAGAAAAGAAGCTAAAGAAGTTATCGATAAGCTAAATGAGTTAATAATATTAACAATAATGCTTACGGGAGATAATGAAAATGTTGCGAAGAAAGTTGGCGATAGTTTAGGCATAAAAAGTGTTATTGCCAGTGCTCTTCCCAAAGATAAAACAAAGGTTATTAACACTTTAAAAGAAAATGGCAATATTGTTGCTATGGTAGGAGATGGGGTAAATGATGCTCCAAGTTTAGTAAGTAGCAATATTGGAATATCTATAACCGGAGCTACAGATATAGCTACATCTTCTGCCGATGTCATACTTATGAATGATAACTTAAAATCTATCTTAAATTTAATATACATTAGTAAGAAAACATTAACAAATATTAAACAAAATTTATTCTGGGCATTTATTTATAATGTCTGTATGGTTCCAATAGCATGTGGTATATTTATTAAGTGGAATGTTACTATTAACCCAATGATTGCAAGTTTTGCTATGATTATATCTAGTGCTTTCGTAGCTTTTAACTCTCTTAGACTAAAGAAAATCAAATTAAAAGGATAATAATTGTATGAGTTTAAAAACAAAGATACAAATTCCTAAATATACGCTTGGTGAAGAAATTACCAGTGCAATAATTCACGGTATAGGAGCTCTGCTTTCTATTGCTGCCTTAGTATTATGCGTTGTATTTAGTGCAATTCATCATAATGCCTATGCAGTAGTATCAAGTGTTATTTATGGTACAACTTCCATTATTTTATATACAATGTCGACTTTATATCATTCTTTAAAAGTTAATAATGCTAAAAGAGTATTTAGAATTATTGATCATTGTAGTATTTATCTATTAATCGCAGGTACTTATACTCCATATGCTTTAGTAGCTTTGCCAAAGGCATTAGGTTGGACGATATTTGGTATTAACTGGGGCTGTGCCATTATAGGAATAGTATTAACTAGTATTGATATGAGAAAGTTTAAAGTTATAGAGATTATTCTTTACCTAGTCATGGGTTGGCTTATAATATTTGCTATGAAACCTTTATATCAAAATGTTGATATTGCTTGCATTTATATTAGTTTAGCCGCGGGTATTATATATACTATTGGAGCCATTTTTTATGGCATAGGGAAAAAATTCAAGTACATGCACTCCGTATTTCATGCTTTTGTCCTTTCCGCGAGTATATTATTTTTCTTTGCAATTTTATTATATGTAATATGACATAAAAAGACCACGTCTTTAAAACGTAGTCTTTATTTTAATTTAGTATAAGTTCCTGCGGTATATTCATCTGATGTTACGATTAACTTATCACCATCTTTTTTAATTACTGTATCATCTTTAGTAAATGATTTAGCCGCAATTGTAATAGCATTATTTTTTACCTCATAAGATATTATACTACTACTATTTTCTTTAGAACTTATATATAATCTTCCACTATTTTTAGATAATTCACTAATAATAATTTGATTGCCATCTACCTCATAGAATCCAGCCCAATCGGAATCATCATTTTCTACTTTATCATAATCGCCAGAAAGATTTAATGCACTATCTTCATCAGACGATTCAGAGTTTATTGTAATGCCATCCTCAGTTTTGGTTAAATCCATTGCTATGGTTTCTCCTAAAGAATCATCTTCATAAGTAAGTTTACTTGTCGAAGTTACATCTATTGATATAGTGGCGGTTTGTACTCCTGCATCACCTTTTTTTTGAACTTCTAATTCAATTACCTTTGGTGCAGAATAATATATATCAATTATAACATCATCTGCTGTATATTCTCCCATCCAACTCATATCATAATCAGCAATTTCTTCTGGAACTTCAGGCTCATCTGAGGTATTATTTTCTGTATTATTTTCAGTAGCAGTATTGTTATTATTTACATTTTCAGTTGTATTATTGTCAGTAGGTGCTGGTTTCTTTTTGTTTGGATTTAAAAACATAAAGTATAGAACACATACAACTATAGATAAGATTGCTGCTATTACCAAAATAATCGTTTTTGCATCTATTTTCTTTTTGCCATCATCTTCTGAATTATTGTCTGGTGCCGGTTGTCCATTATTTGGCATAACAGGGTTTGGCATTGGTGCATTTTGAACAGGTGTACTTGGTGTTGGTCGCGCTGGTGCCATGCCTTGTAGCATATTAGGATTTTGTTGAGTTGGAATAGCTCCTGGAACGGCTATATTAGGTGCTTGGCCAGGCATTTGTTGTTGTGCACCTACTTGAGGATTTGCTTGAGGTTGAGGAGTAGGTTGCAAAGCGGCTCCCAAAGTGTTATTATTTGGCATTTGTCCTAAAGCTGCAGGTGCTGGTTGACCAGAATTTACTGCGGCCGTAGTATTAGGCATTTGAACAGGTGGTGTAGTACTTTGTTGAGGTGCTGGAGCTGTAACATTAGGGTTAGGAACTCCGTTTGCTTGAGGCATTACTGACGGATTAGGCATTTGTGGTGCTCCTATAGTATTAGGAGTTGGACCATTTACATTTCCGTTATTTAGATTTAGATTATTGTTCATATTATTACCCTCTCTATATTCTTTTCTATTATGTTTCAATTATACCACATAAAATAATAAAATAAAATTAATATTTACGTTAACTTATATTTTTATTTACAAAATAGTAAAAAATGGACATAAATTATAATTTATCTTCAAACTTGCAGATATTATATTGGTCATGTTATAATTTCAATAGAATAATATGATGGAAGGTGCCAATGTGGGTTTATTGGATAAAGTATTTAGAAAAAAAGAACCTGAGGTAGTAAAAATGGTAATACCTCCTATTAATAATAATGAAGAGAAAACTAATTATAATTTTCCGGAAGACGAATTAGTGTCATTACCTCCTAGTGTAATTGATACTTCATCAGAAGAATGTATTGCTATTTTTAAACATAATCTTGAAGTTTTAAAAGCTAGAACTAAAAGAGAAGGACAAGTTGAAAGATTTATGCTTATTAGGGAAGACGATAATTTTCCTACTGATTTTAAGTGGCGTGTTCGTTCATGCAATACACTTTTTGAAAAAAAGGTTTTAGCTTTGTCTTTTGCTTTAAGAAGTAAATGTGCACTTGAAAAAGCTGGAATAGATAATTTATTTAATGGTATTGAAATTCCGGTAGATCCTAGAAAAATGAATCAAGCTTTAAGTGAAGTTGATCCTAAAGTAGGAGCCGTATATATGCCTGCTCATTTTCGCTCTACCAAGCATTTTACAATCAACACTCCCTTAGGAGTTACTGGATCATACAATAGCGTAGAAACTGAACGTGATTTTATAATACTTGATTCTATAGATAATTTTTTGAATTCAGGTTATGGATATTCCTTATCATATTGGGATGCATATTTAGATGTTAGTCATGAAGCTTTAGATATCTCTTCTTCGGCCATTATTCTAATGGAAAAAACAAAATACGATGATTTAACGAAGGATGTAAGCTTTGCAAATACACTAAAGCAAAGAAGAGTAGTTTTATATGAGGGCGATGAAACTTTAGCTATTAATATGCTTTTAACCGCCGAGGGTGTTCTACCTTCTCAAGTGGGATTGTCATATTCAGAGTATGATGAGCAATTAAAGGAAATTATAGATAGCAGTTTAGCTTCTTTGGCATTTTCTCATAATCTTTTATTAAATCAAAGCCATGCTGCTTATATAGAACCAGAAAAAGGGCATTTTTCTAATCATTTTGATGACTACAATAGAGATCATATAGCCTACCTTCAAGATTTTGTTGATTTTATGCAAGCTAAATTCCCAAATTATGCTATATTATTTAATATAGATTCTATTAATAATACTGAACAGTCCGCCAAAATAGTAAATGTTATTGGTACAAAGGCCTTGCTTGATGCTATAAATGATTATAATAAAGATGCTTTAGAACACTTTAATGAAAGACATACATCTTATATTAAAGATCATGATAACATTACTTCCGAAGAGCGAAATGCTATTTTACAAACAATTCATTTAATATCTCAAACATATAGTATTAACTTAACCTTTGATGATGAGGATAGCAAAGAATTACTTGAAGAGTCTATTCGTAAGTTCTTTCAACTTCCTACCATTCATGAGCAACTTGAGGCTGCCAAAGTAATATGGAGTATTTTAGAACCTAAACTTGATCAAACTCAAAATATTAGTCAAGATACAAGTAGAAAATAATTAATTAGATAATTATTATTGCAATAAAAAAGACCCTAGGGTCTTAATTTTCAGTTTCTTCAGTTGTTTTAATTTCTCTTTTAATTAGTTTGGCGTGTATTACCATTTTTTCTGTATTGCTATAGCATGTTGATAAGGTTAAAATTTTATCATCAGCATCAACAGTTGTTTTAAAATCAAACATACTTCTCTTAATTAATTTGTTAGTAAAATTAGTAAAATCTTCATTGCTGCTAAAACTTATTTGGGAATAATCTGGACGTGGAGAATTAGCTATATGATACGCACTAAATATTTGCCAAACAGAATTTTCATCTTCCGTAGATATTTTAATTACAAAGTTTTCTGTGTCATCAGTCCAGCCACTGGTTAGGATATCATTTAAAGAACCAAACATAGTCTTATTCAATCTACCATGACCATAGATGATGGTATTTTTTTCTTGCCATAATGTATTACGATAATCTAAAAATATCCATCCTGCTTCATTAGAGCTTTTATCAATACTATGATATAAATAATAACTATTATTGTTTGTTTGGACAAATGGATAATTAACTTTTGTACCTTCGACTTCAACCCAGCCAACTACATCTTCATTATCTTCCTTCAAATCGGTGAAATCAATATCAATAAAATCCATTGCTAAGTATTGAAGTACATCTTCGGTAAATTCTTTAACTACTATTTCAACATTTTTACCAGCGTTTTCCTTGATATCAACAGAATCTTTTAAACTATCAATTATATCTTGGGTCTTTTGGTTATCAATACGCCATGAAATAATTTTATAACCTGAATAACCGAATACTCCAATTAAGATAATAATTACAACATACAATAAATATTTTATTATATGCTTCTTTTTTTTAGTTTCTTTCTTTAAAGAAATTTCTTCTTTTGGATTTTTAACAATCTCTTTTACCTTAACTTTTTCACTTAAAGAGGGTTCAACTTTTGGTACTATTTTTTCTTGTTTTGGTTTTTTTACTACCTCTTTTACCTTAACATTTTCATTTAAAGTTGATTCATCTTTTAGTACTATTTTTTCTTCTTTTGAATTCTTAACAATCTCTTTTACTTTGACTTTTTCAGTTAAAGAGGGTTCATCTTTTAATTTAGGGTTATTATCTTTTTGTTTATTTGCTTTTTCTACATTTTCTTTAGTTTCTACTTTTTTCTTCACACTAGCTTTTGCATCTGTACTTTTGTTTTTAGTACTTTTATTATCATCTTTCTTTTTTATCTCTGCCATCCCATTTCACCTCGCGTTATATTATAACACATATCCTTTTTTTTTCAATTGTTGTATAATTATATTTATATTATATAAATAAAGGAGAAAATTATGTTAAAAGGTAAAGTTGCTATTATTACGGGAGGTACTCGGGGGATAGGTCTAGAAACGGTAAAAGTATTCAAACTTAATGGTGCTGAAGTAGTATTATTTGGCTCTAAAAAAGAAAGCGTTGATAAAGCAATTGAAAGTCTAAAGAAAGAAAAAATAGAAGTTGAGGGATACTATCCTAATTTAAATAATCCTGAAGAAGTAAAAAAAGTACTTAAAGACATATACGATAAATATGGTCATATAGATATTTTAGTTAACAATGCAGGAATATCTGCCAAAGAAAGCATCGATAATACTACATACGAAGATTTCACAAAAATAATGGACATTAATATTAATGCGATGTTTAACATGACAAAAGAAACTGTTCCTTATATGAAAGAAAATGGTGGGGTAATACTAAACACTAGTTCAATGGTTAGCATTTATGGCCAACCATCAGGCGTTGGATATCCGACCTCAAAATTTGCTGTTAATGGCTTTACTAAATCTTTGGCAAGAGAGCTAGCTCCTTTTAATATAAGGGTTAACGCCGTTGCTCCAGGAATTATTAAAACTGATATGGTGGCAACTTTACCTGAAGAAATGATTAATCCCCTTATCAAAACAATACCATTAGGAAGAATCGGGGAGCCTTCCGATATTGCAAATGCCTTTTTGTTTTTAGCTAGTGACTTAGCTAGTTATATAACTGGTGTTATTCTTTCGGTAGATGGAGCGGCAAGAAGCTAAACTTTTCTTGCAATTTAACTAATTTTAATAGATAATTATCTAAGAGGTACATTGATGAAAAAGAAATTAATTTTAATATTATTACTTATTTTATCATTAGGTTTATATGGCTGTGGTAATAAATCTGATGGCAAAAAGTTTAAAGAAGAATATGAAAAGGTAAATGGTCAAAAATCAGGAACTAATGTTATAAGAACCCTTGAAATACCAGATGACAATCCTTTTGTTTATAAGACCGCAAAAGATATTGTAGATGCCATAAATAATAATGAAACTTTTGTTGTATATTTTGGCTTTGCTACATGTCCTTGGTGTCGTAGCGTTTTGCCTTATTTAATAGAAACTGCTGAAGAAAATAATATTTCAGAAATATATTATGTAGATGTTAAAAACATAAGAGATACTGTAGATTATGATGAAGAAACTAAAACTTTTAGTACAACTAAAGGGGGAGATAAAGCATACTTAGAATTAGTGGATTTACTAAGTAATGTTTTAAGTGATTATTCATTAACTACGGAAAATGGTGAAAGTGTAAAAACTGGATCAAAGAGAATTTATGCTCCAAATGTAGTAGTTGTTGAAAATGGGGTAGCTCTTGGTATGACATCTGGTATTTCTGACCTTCAAGAAGATGGGTATATGGAGCTTACTAAAGAGATCATTTCTGATACAGAAAGCAAATTTAATGAACTTTTTGAGCTTTTAAATAATGGCGTTTGTACAAAAGAAAATGGATGTTAAAAAACTTTTTATATTTTCTTTTCTAAAGAATAAAATTATGTTATATTAAAATTGAGAAAGGAGTTATATTATGTTAACGGGTGGATATGGTTTTGAAGATGCCTTAACTGGTGGAATTTTGATGCTAGTGTGGACTATTTTAATTTTTATTTTAGCAATAGCAGGTGGAATATGTTTATATATATTCGTAATTTTACCAAAAAAAGAGATTAAAAATAAATTTTTGAACTGGATGAAACAATTTTTAAATTTTGATCAAATGTTATTGGAAGTAATATTAAAAGTAATGTATATAATTTCGGCTTTATTTATAACAGTATGGCCTATTGCCTTAATTTTTACAAGTGCGGTAGGAATTTTTGCTGCTATGTTAACAATTGTAGTTGGTAATGTAATTTTAAGAGTTTCATATGAGTTCATGTTAATATTAATAATGACATGGAAGAATACTTCTGAAATTAACAAAAAGTTAAAGGAAAAATAAGAGCTCCGGCTCTTTTTTTATGCTACTTTTTTTGACTTGCTAAAAAGCATAAAAAACTATATAATGAAATTATAGGAATTTGTTCTATACAAGTTGCTAGATAACAAGAAAGTGAGGAAAAAATGGACATTTTAAGAAATTCCATTTTTACTCTATTTGTTGGATTATTAGTAGGAGCTTTATTAGTATTTGTAATTAATTTGATTATAAATAAAAAACGTATTAATGACGTAAATAAACTAATTGAAGATGCTAAAAAAGAAGCAGATAAGCAAAAAAGAGACTCTCTATTAGAATTGAAAGAAGAATCTTTTAAGTTAAAGCAACAAACTGATGCTGAAATAAAAGAAAAAAAAGCTGAACTAAAACAAAGTGAAGATCGTTTATTAGTTCGAGAAAACAACCTTGATAAAAGAGAAGAAATGCTTCAAAAAAGAGACGCATCACTTGATGATAAAGAAAAAAGCTTATTAGCAAAATCAGAAAATATCCAAGAAAAAGAGGAAAAGATGGATGCTCTATTGAAAGAAGAAATGGAGCAATTAGAAAAAATCTCTGGATATAGTAAGGAAAAAGCTCGAGACCTTATTATGAGCCGAGTTGAAAATGATATGAGCAAAGAAATTTCTGAATACATGCGAGAAGAAATTGCTAAAGCTCAAGTTGAAGCTGGTGAAAAGGCTAAACAGTTAATTGTTAATTCAATGGAGCGCTATGCTGATGAAGTTGTAGGGCTTCAAACAGTAAGTACTATTGATTTACCTAATGATGATATGAAGGGCCGTTTAATTGGAAGAGAAGGTCGTAATATTAGGACTATTGAATCAATTACAGGAGTGGATTTAATAATTGATGATACACCAGAGGCTATTGTTATATCTTCTTTTGATCCTCTTCGAAGAGAGATTGCTAAAATTACTCTTGAAACTTTAATTAAAGATGGCAGAATTCATCCTGCCAGAATTGAAGAGGTATATGATAAGACTTTAAAGGATATTAATAATAAGATAACTGAACTTGGTAATAAAACTGTTCAAGACTTGGGTCTTACAAAAGTAGATCCTGAACTTCTTAACTTAATTGGTAAATTAAATTATCGTACAAGTTATGGTCAAAATGCTTTAAAGCATTCTATTGAAGTTGCAAATTTAGCAGGTCTTATGGCCTCAGAGCTAGGTGAAAATGTAACTCTTGCTAAAAGAGCAGGACTACTTCATGATATAGGTAAAGCTATTGATTTTGAAGTCGAGGGAAGTCACGTTGAACTTGGTTATGATATTTGTAAAAAATATCATGAAAATCCAATTGTATTAGATGCTATTGAATCTCACCATGGAGCTGTAGAGCCTAAATCTATCATTGCGGTATTGGTCGCTGTTGCAGATACACTAAGTGCTGCACGCCCGGGCGCTCGTAATGATTCACTTGAAAACTATATTAAGAGATTGGAACAACTTGAAGTTATAGGTAATAGTTTCGAAGGCGTTGAAAAAACATATGCTATGCAAGCCGGTAGAGAAGTTAGAGTTATGGTTAAACCTGATGAAGTTGATGATGCAACAAGTTATAAGATTGCTAGAGATATGAAAGAAAAGATAGAGAAGGAAATGCAATATCCTGGTACAATAAAAATAACGGTTATTAGAGAAACAAGAGCTCAAGAAGAGGCAAGATAATTGCTTCTTTTTTTGGGAAAAATAAAAAGGCTTTAAAAGCCTTTAACTTGGAGTATTAACTTCCATTATAACGGGTAAAATAATAGGTCTTCTACCTGTTATCTCGTTAATATATGGAAGAAGTTCAAAGATAATTTGATTTTTTAAATCAGTATAACTATATATAGATTTTGTTAAATAGTCATTAACAATACTTGTTATTTTGTTTTCAATACGATTCATGAGTTCTTGATTTTCATTTACCATGACAAAGCCACGTGCAGTTACATTGGGCCTTGTTAATAATTTTCTGGTTAGAGTATTAATATTTAAGATGGTAATTAAAATACCATCATGACTCATAAGCTTACGATCTTTAATAACAACTGAACCTACATCGCCAATACGTGAGCCATCAACATATATGTCTCCTGCTTGTACAGTACCATCTTTATATACTTTACCATCCTTTAACTTGATGACATCACCATTTTCGGCAATGATAATGTTATTCTCATCTACGCCACAGCTAACGGCAATCTCTCCATGTTTTTTAAGCATTCGATATTCACCATGCATTGGCATAAAATATTCAGGTTTTATAATTCTAAGCATCCATTTTAACTCTTCTTCTTTAGCATGACCTGATGTATGAATATCACTAAACTCTGTATTAGTAAATACTCTAACTCCTTTTAAATAAAGCTTATTAATAATCTTATTAATACTATCAGCATTGCCGGGAATAGCACTTGAAGAGAAAATGACTAAATCATCATTTAATAAAGATATTTGCTTATGAACTCCATTAGCGATACGGGATAGAGCTGCTAAAGGTTCTCCTTGAGTACCTGTACATAAAATACATACTTCATTTCTTTTTAAATTTTTAGCTTGATAAGCATCAATAAATTGGCTTTTATCACTAAGTAAATTATTATTTAAAGCAAGTTCTATAGCATTTTCCATACTTCTACCAAAAACTACTATTTTACGATTGTATTGCTTACATGTTTCTACTATATGTTTGATTCTAAAGATGTTGGAAGCAAATGTTGCAATAATAACTCTACCATGATGCCTTGAAATTATATCGTTTAAAGTGCCATCAACAGAGCTTTCACTTTTGGAGAAGCCTTCGGACATAGCATTTGTAGAATCACTTAGTAAAAGTTTAATTCCTTCACTTCCAAGTTTAGCCATCTTATGAATATCTGCCATTGGACCAATCGGAGTTAAATCAAACTTAAAATCACCAGTTTCAAATATAACCCCATTTGGAGTATGAATAGCGATTGCAAAACTATCGGGTATAGAGTGGGTAGTATTAACAAATTCAATTTCAAAATATTTAAATTTTATAACTAAATCTTTATTAATAATTTCTATTTTATCGTAAGCAATATTTCTTTCCGCGAGCTTTTTATTAATTAAATCTGCGGCGATTTTTGGCGCATATATAACGGGTATATTAACTGATTGAAGCAAGAAAGGAATGCCTCCGATATGATCTTCATGACCATGAGTTATTATTAAAGCTTTAATCTTACTTTCGTTATTTTTTAAATAAGAAACATCTTGAATAACGTAATCTATTCCTAAAAGATCATCTTCGGGGAATAAAACACCTGCATCAATTATAATAATTTCGTCATTATGAGTGACGACATACATATTTTTTCCTACTTCGCCAAGGCCACCTAAAGCAATGACCGACGTTTCGCCTAAATCATTTTTCATAATTTCCTTCTTTCATAAAAAGATTTCAAATATGAATAAATTATAACATATTCAATTATGTTTGTCTACTGATGTATTTGGGGTATACATAGCTTTTTCTGTAAGTATTAAATCCATTTTTTGATCATATGCACTAGTTTTGATACTCTTTTTTATTTGCATATCATAGGAAAGGCCAATTTTATATTTAGGATGATATTTAGCTATAAAACGATCATAATAGCCTTTTCCATAACCTAGACGATTGCCATTTTCATCAAAAACTGTACCGGGAATAATCATTAAAGCTTTTTTAATTATGGTATTATCTAGTAAATTTTTCGAAGGCTCTAGTATCCCTTGGTAGCCAGGTTGTAATTCATTAATATTTTTAATTATATAAAAATTCATTTGAGTATCATCCATTACTTTGGGAAGAGCTACTATTTTTTTCTTTAAAAGAGCATCTTTAATAATCCTCAAGGTTTCAACTTCGCTTTTTATATTGGCATAGCATAAAATAATATCACTATCTTGATATATTTTTAGATTTCTTAGCTTATTAAAGATAATTAAACTATATTTATGTCTTATATCATTTGTTAGTTTATCTCTTTGCTTTAATACCATTTTTCTAAGTTCACTATTGTTCATAATATCCCATCTTTTTGTAATTATATCATTTTTGATTGTACATAATTAATTTTTAATATAAAATATTATTTTAAGAAAAAGGAGAAAGCTATGTTATATTATAAATTCTTGGCAAACAAACTATATTCCTTATCCTCTAGGATTCTTGAGTGCTATAAAAAAATTAGTGAGCTTGAGAAAACTGGAGCTTTTGATAAAATCCCTGAGACTATTAAAGTGACGGAAGCAATTATTGGTGAAGAAAACCAAATTTATGATGAACTTAGAGAAAATATGCGCCTTCTTGCAAGTTTAGATGCGTTTATTCATCAAAGTAAAGAAATTTATTTCCCAGATGAATTAGAATTTATCAAAAGACAAGATGAAAGTGATTTAATTATGATCAGAATAGCAAGAAGAATTAATGATATTCTTTTAACCAATCCCTTTACAGAAGAAGAGTTTCAAGGTATTAGAGAGCTTGCTTCATCTGATGATTCTGAGAATGAAGAATTTCAAAATTTAGAAAATGTTGATGGCCAAATAATACAAGAACGCTTTTCGAAAGAAGCTGATCTTGCTATGGCTGTAGAGAAAGATATTGTTACAACCATTTTAGTTATGCTTGGCAAATACATTGAAGATGAAAACTATGCTGATATTAGCAATATTTTAATAAAATTAAAAGCTTACTTAGCTTTGATATATCCTAGTGTAGAGAAAACTTTATTGGAGGATAATTTTAAAATCCCAAGTTCTTTATTTTGGACTTCTTATCTTACGGGTAATCATCAAGCAACGGGTGTCAGTACTGTTAAAAATTTAATCATAGATAATGTAATAAGTGTAATTGTTAATCAAATAGAGGCTTATTATAGTGCTATAGATGAAACAGATGCTGAAATTAAGCGAGTTGAAATTGCTTTTACGGAAATTGTTCTACGTTCCTGTATGATATTTTTTACTGATTCAGAAATTACGGAAATTAAAAAATCTTTAAGTGAAAGTTTAGATGAACTTGCCATTGAACCAGATATCAATGATTCGTTAAATAGAGTATTTAAAAATCGCAATGTTGATTCAACTCTTCCATTTATCTTAAGCTTAGATCCTAAGTTTTTTGAAAATTAATTTTTGCCTTATGGACTTTTCTAACATAATCATCAAAGTTTCCAATATATTAAAACTCGAACTAATCTGGAGAAAAGTTCGAGTTTTTTAACTATTTGGTAGCGACGGGGAGATTCGAACTCTCGACCTGCCGGGTATGAACCGGATGCTCTAGCCAGCTGAGCTACATCGCCATCACAAGTACAATAATATCAAAAAAAAGGCTTTTATGCAAGTATTATCAAGCTTTATAGTCATTTGCGCTTTTTTTATGATTAAGTTTATAGTATAATAATTATTGGTAGAAGATAAATAGGTGTTGACTATGGGAAAAAGAAAAAAGAATCAAAGTATAACATGGAATCCGTTGCAAACTATCACTATTGGTAAGGTAAAAGATAATAAGTATGGTTGGATTGGAACTATAGCTCTATTTGCCCTTTTTATTGCCGTGATTTTTTATTTACCCAATTTGATGGACACTTATAGTAATTTTATGGAAAATAGAACGCCAAATTCTGTTAATAATACTACTAACAATAGTGAAATACCTAAGGAAAGAGTAGTCGAAAAGTATACTTTTCAAGAAAAAAATTCTTTTGAATTTCCATCTTTTACAGTTACAAGCATTAAAATATTTAGCGATGAACTTAGCTATAAGGTTAACAATATTTCAGATTCAGATGTAAATTTGTCAGATTTAAATTATTTCTTTGAATTATATGATGAATCTGGTGAGGTTATTCAAACTATTTATGTAACGGGAATAATTTCCAAAGATGCAAGTGAAACTTACAAACAAAAAGTAAATAATCCTTCCGCAGTTTCTAAATATTCACTTTCAATTATTGATGAGGCATACTTTACTGAATACCATTTTGAGTCAGATGTACTCACAAATCAAATTAATTTATCATGTACTAATGATATTCAAGAATTAGATTATACGTTTGAAGATGAAAAGTTAAAACAAATAGTAGATGTTGTAAAATACAGCCAAGAAAAAGAAGACTATGCTGAGAAATTGACTTATTATGAAGGATTACGTGATAAATATGCAGACAAAAGTGGCTTACAAGTTTCTTGCGACATTATAGATAATGGATTAAATTACTCTGCTATCATAGATTATAAAAACATGAGCAGAAAATTGGAAGAAACCATATATTTTGAGGCAAATACTAGCCCTAAAGCAGTTAGATTTAAAATGGAAGCTATGGGATATTCTTGCTCATGAGGAGAAAATGAACTTAAACATTAATGATTTCAGTGGACCATTTGATTTACTATTACATATGGTAAAAAAACATCAAATGGATATATACGAAATAGATATTAAAATAATTATTGATGAATATATTGAATTTATAAATTCGCTTGATCGTCAGGATTTAGATAGTAAAAGCGAATATTTAACTATGGCATCAGAACTTGTTCATTTAAAAAGCAAAATGCTTTTAGGCTTTGATGACGAAGAAGATGACGCAAGTGGATATGAAATAAATTCTGAAGAAGATTTGCGTAACCGGATTATTGAATTTGAAAAATATCAAAATATTAGTAATGATTTTCGCTTATTAGAGTCAAATAGGCAAGAGTATTACACGAAAATTCCTGAAAGTCTTCGTGAATATTGTGATGAAAACCAAAAGCTAAGTGGTAGTATTGATATTGAAGACTTAATCGAAGCTTTTAAAAATCTTCAAGAAAGATTAGAATATAAAACCCCTAAAAATACGAAGATAACTAAAAGAGAATTAAGCATTAAAGATAAAACAAATTATATTAAAAATATATTAAAAGAAAAAAGTAAGGTTGAATTTACAGAACTTTTTGAAAGTGCTACAAAAGATGAATTAGTAATAACTTTATTATCCATATTAGAAATGTGCAAAAAAAGTGAAGTTTTCTTGTCGCAAAGCAAAAATTTTAGTACAATATTTGTCGAGGTAAGAAATGAATAAGCAAGCTATCTTAGAGGGCATATTATTTATAAAAGGTGATGAAGGTATTACTTTAAAAGGTATTACTGATCTTTTAGATGTAACCGAAAAAGAAGCTCAAGATTTATTAAATAAGCTACAAAAAGAGTATGAAAAAGAAGAAAGGGGACTACGCATTAGCTTTTTAGCGGATACTTTTAAACTTACTACTAAGAAGGAGCACAATGAATATTATAAAAAATTGGTTAGTTCAGAAACTAATAATACTTTATCCGAAGCTGCACTAGAAACCCTAGCAATTATTGCTTATAATGAACCTATTACAAGAGTTAAAATAGATGAAATAAGAGGTATATCATCATCCTTTATGTTAAAAAAGTTAGTTGCTAAAGATCTAGTTAAACCATGTGGCAAAAGCGATTTACCAGGCCATCCAACTTTATATAAAACTACTGATGAATTTTTGGACTATTTTGGCTTAGCAACAATAGATGATTTACCGAAAATGGAAGAAAAGAAAAATGATGAAGAAATAGACCTATATAAAAGTAAGTATCACGAATAATTGTAAAAAAGATTAAACACATTATTATAATACATGTTATAATAATGATATGCCTGTATGGCGGAATTGGTAGACGCGCTGGACTCAAAATCCAGTGGTAGCAATATCGTGTCAGTTCGAGTCTGACTACAGGCACCATCGTAATATCAAACTCGGGCTTTCATAGTTCGAGTTTTAAAATATTTAAATTTAACATTAAAATTTGCGGAAAAAGAAAATACCAATAAAGAAAAATCTTCTTTAATTGCGTTATTACACGATGTAGATGATTATAAATTATTTGGCATTGAAAATGCAGAAAACCTTACAGACATCAAATAATTGTAGATTTTTTATATCATTTATTTGATGAAGAAAATGCTCCAGAATGGAAAAAATACTTAGACAATTATTTAAAATAACAGAATTGTTGTGCTTCTTTTATTAGGGATTCAAAAATTTTTCATAAGATGTTATTTTTTTCATATAATAATATAAACGCTTGACGTACGCAAAAGAGTACGTTATAATTAAATTGAGGTGAGAACTATGAGTACAATCAATATCACTAAGGCAAGAGCAAATTTATATCAGTTAGTATCAGATGTAAATGTTGGATTTAATCCAATTACAATTGTTAATAATAAAGGGAAAAATGCTGTCTTAATATCAGAAGATGAATGGAAAAATATTGAAGAAACTTTGTTTTTGTCAAGTATACCAGGTTATGTTGAGAATATAAATAATATTAAAAATAGCGAAGATTGGGATAATGCTAAAGAATATAAAAAAGATGAAGAATGGTAATGCTTATATAATTAAATTTTCTAAACAAGCGGAAAAAGATAAAATAAAACTTAAAAATGCTAATTTAGATAAAAATTGTAAAAATATATTAAATTTGATGATTGAAGATCCATTTTGTTATCCACCTACTTATGAAAAATTAACAGGTGAATTAACAGGTTTATATTCTAGAAGAATAAATAGACAACATAGAATTGTATATGAAGTAGATAAAAATAAAAAAGAAATTCACATTTTAAGAATGTGGACTCATTATGAAAAAATGTAATATTAAAAGCTGAAAATGACTATGATACTTCATTCGAATATTAATATATAGGATAACCTCTAGAGAAATGGCTAGAGGATTGATTTTATTGAGGTGATATACAAATGACAATTCGAAAAGCAAATTATGATGATGTAAAAACATTAAACAAATTTTTAACACTTTTAATAAGAGATGAAAGTCAGTATGATTTGGGAATCGATAAAAACTTTATTGTTACAAATATGTATGAAAATTATATTGAAGATTCTAATAAACTGCTTATTGTTGCGGAAGAAAATGACAATGTTGTAGGATATTTGTACGGAATGATTAAACCAAATGATGGTACATATAAGTATGTAATAGCTAAGTTAGATGCATTATATATAGATATTAACTATCGTAATAAAAAAATTGCTACATCTTTAATTGAATACTTTAAAAATTGGGCGATAGCAAAGAAAACTCATAAAATAGAAGTAAATGTGTGGAGTAATAACATCAAAGCTAAACACCTATATGAAAAAAATGGATTCAAAACAGTCAGTGAAACATTATCTATTGATTTATAGTGTTAACATCAACGATTTAGAAATATAGGGCGATAAAATGGAAATAATAAGAGAAAAAGATTCTTTAGGTTTTGATGTTATTAAAATGACAAAAGAAAATACCACTTTAACAATTTATTTTGGTGGCAATGGCGATATATATTGGGATTTAAATAATCTAGATAATTTTGAAAGCCAAGATGAAAGTTTTACAATAAGCACAAATGATGGTCCAATATTTGAATCATTTCAAAGATTATTTTTTAGCATAGCTACTCATCAAATATTTGGGGTAAATGAAGTAGAAAAATCTTTTGGTGAAACTCCTGAAAAATTACGAATGTTACGTGAGCAAAACGAAAAAGATAATGAACGACTATTAAGGCATCCTTATTTTAAAGACCTTTGCAACGGAGATTATGTAAAGTGGCACAGCGATAATGAGCCCTTTGAGACTGGTAATATACTAACTATATCATTGGATCATGCAACTTGTGCAGTAGTAATAAATATAAAAAGGGTTAGCAACGAGTTTGGCTTTTTGAATGTTTGCTTTACACATTCAGGGAGTAGATATAGGCCTTTTGATTTAGCATTTTATGAAAATTATAGAGAATTATGTGAAATGAATTTAGATGTACCTAACCCTGGAGAAATTACAAACTCTGATAAAACACGGAAACGAGTATAAGAAATTAGGGTTTAATTAAGAATATAAATTTCTAAAGATGTAATTATCATCTTAAATAAAAGGAGATACTATAAATGAAAATATTACTATTTACTCATAAAAGTGATATTGATGGCATGGGAAATGTCATTCTTACTAAACTAGCTTTTGATGAAGTTGATTATGTGTTATGTGAAACCTTTAACCTTCAAGAAGAGATAAAAAAATATTATGATAATGGAAAAATATATAGCTATGATATTATTTTAGTAACTGACTTATGGCTTCAGGAACCAACTTTAACAAAAGTAGCTAAAGATTCAAAGTTAAAAGACAAATTCTTTGTTTTTGATCATCATGAATCGGCATTACAAGAAAAATGTGATAAATATCCTTTTTCTACCATTAAAGTTTCTGATGAAAATGGCTTATGCTGTGGGACAAGTTTATTTTATGAATGGCTTGTAAATAAAAGCTATATTGATGCAAATAACCAACAAATTAAAGATTTTGTTGAACTCACAAGAAGATATGATACTTGGGAGTGGAAAACGAAATATAATGATGAAACTCCTCATGAATTAACTATTTTATTTACTTGTGTCGGCTGTGAAGGCTATATTAAACTTATGTATGATAAATTAAAGGAAACAGATAATTATAAGTTTGTATTTAGCGAACTAGAGAATATGTTTATTAACAATAAAAAACAGCAAATTAAAGAAATTGTTACAAGCTATGCAAATAACGTCTATTATAAAGAAATATTAGGCTTAAAAGCAGGCGTTGTATTTATCGATTATGAATATAGAAATGATTTAACAGAGTTTTTTCGCCAAAACAATTTTGATATGGATTTTGCTATGCTTATAGCTTTAGATTATGGTGTAATTTCCTATCGAAACATAAAGGAAGATGTAAATGTTAGATTAATTGCCGAAGCTATGGGTGGTAAAGGGCACGATAAAGCCGCGGGAAGTCCAATTTCCAAGGAAATGAAAATAAAATTGATAAAACTTTTAATAGAAGATAAAAATATTGACTAGTATTATATATGGTTTTATATTTCTTTAAACTTTGATACAATACATATATGGAATTAAAAGTTTTAGTGGATAATAACACATTTATAGATATGTATTATTTTGGTGAACCCGCGGTCAGTTATTATATTGAAGATGGTCCTGATAAAATTTTGTTTGATACGGGTTACTCCGGTATTTTTATGAAAAATGCTGAATTATTAAATATTAATTTAGATAATGTTAATAAATTAGTTATATCTCATGGGCATAATGATCATACTGGGGGTTTAGAAAAGTTTTTTGCAAAAGAAAGAAATATAGAACTAATAGCTCATCCTGATTGTTTTGAATATAAGGAAGATGAACTAGGCTTATTTATAGGAAGTCCGTTATCTAAAGATGAACTTGCTAGAAAATGCCAACTAAACTTGTCAAAAAGTCCTATTAAAATAAGTGAACATATAACTTATCTAGGAGAAATTCCTTCTTTAAATGACTTTGAAAAAAGAGAAGTTATTGGCAAAAAATTACTTGATACTAAAATAGTTGAAGATAAGGTTAATGATGATTCGGCAATAGTCTATAAGTTTGAAAAAGGTTTATTTATTATTACGGGATGCTCTCATAGTGGGATTTGCAACATTATTGAATACGCTAAAAAAGTTTGTGGTGATAATAGAATTTATGGCGTTATCGGAGGATTGCATTTATTTGATATAGACGAAAGACTAGAAAAAACGATAAACTATTTATTAGAAAATAATATTAAGCATTTGTATCCATGTCATTGTATTTCTCTAAAAGCTAAAATAGAAATGGCTAAAAAATTAGAGATAAAAGAGGTAGGAGTAGGTCTTAATATAAAAATTTAGAAAAGTATCAGTTATAAAGAAAATTGGTACTTTTTTTATTGAAATAATAACTTTTTATATTACTAACTTTATAAAGTATGTTAAAATAAAAGTTAAATTGGGAATACTAAGATATCAGTATCCCTTTATAGAGAAGTTGCAAGAGGTGCTAAAATGTTACTTACTAATCCTTATTACTCTATATTATATGAGTATGTTACAAAAAAAGGTTTTAGTCAAAGTGGTAAGTGCGAATATAAAAATTATGATAAAGCTAAAGATATTTTCGTATATTTTAACTGCTTTGATATAAAAGGGGTTGATGAGGTTAGTAAACTAGCAAAAGAAAATTACGAAGGAAGTTTGGAGTTTTCTTATAATCAAGCTACTAATGAAGTTTATGTTTCTAAAGTTCCCTATGTGGTATATCAAAATATAAAGGTACCGGTTTTAACTGGCGATATTGTGCAAATAATACTTGATAAGTTACAAAAGTATACTTCAAGTGATATGTTAAAAATTGTATTCGCGGATTCTGTTTTACCTTTAGCTATAGACGAAAGAGCTACAGAGTTATTACCTGCTTTAAAAGAGACAAGTAATTATCGCTTTTTATTGGCTATAATAAACAAAATAACAGAAGAGAAAAAACATATAATGGCTCAAACTAAACGCTTTCAAGAAAGTCAAGCTAGAAATGAGCGGAGCCGGGAAAGAGCTATTGCTAAAAAGCGAAAAATCCTGGGTCTTGACCCTAAAGATTTTCCGACTACTGAGGAATTCCAAAGTAAGCTAAGAGAAAAGATAACTGCTACATGTCAGTATAAATTAGATAATATAACAAGACATTTAGAGGCCAATATTAAAAAATATAAGAAATATTTTGATCGTAAAAATCAGTATGCTTTTGAGTATATATTAAGAGTTGCACTTTTAGATAAGATAAAACAGACGAATATTGGCGATGGATTTTTACTTCGAAATATTGATAGGCTTTACGATCCTTTTCAAGATACTTATTATTTAGAAAGCTTTGTATCTGATGCTATTATACCTACAGAGTTGCAAAGATTAGTTAAGATGTGGAAATACTTTCTTGATACGGATAATAAAAACTTAAATCCTATTTTTATTAATGAAGCGATTAATGCAATAATTGATGTTGATTTGCATTCGCCAAATGGCATAGTAAGTGCTTATCAAGATAGAGAGGAAGAAAATGATTTAAAATATTTTGCTCATGAAGATGGGATTTCGTATGCTGAGTATTGCCCTTATATTATTCATGCTCAAGTTATGCGACATAATAGCGGTGCTGAGATGCATCCAGTATATAGCTATTATTATAAGCGAATAATGAATCTTCCCTATAGAAGTTATTTTGATATTGCAAGAGCAATGGATGGAGCCAATTTAGAGATTACTCCTTTGGAAATAATAGTCCAAATAGCTAAATTAGAAGAAAAGCAAAAATATTATGAAAGAATTCTAGCTAATCCTGATGAAGTAGTATTAAAGTTTTATAAAACTAGTAAGATATGGGGCTCTATAATGCAGCTTCCGTATTGGGATAGAGTTTATTTTGACCCTGTTTTTGATGCGGATTTGCACGATCATGAATCTTTTAGCTTATTTATGGTACGACCTGGGGTAAGTGAAATTGATTATGAAAGCATAATTGATTTTGTGGATAATCCTAAATATAAAAGTGCCATATCAAGAAATGATTTAGCTAGGACAAATAGAAAATTACGTGATCGATTGATGGTCATGATTCCTAAATCACTTAGCAGTACAGAAATAACGAAGTTAATTGATTATGCACATGAATATGGGGCTAAACTTAACTTTGTTTGTGAAAATAGTGATACTTCAATAATAGTAAAAAAGGTTTTATTACAAAAAACTTTAGAATCTTATATAAATGGTGATAAATATTTTAAAGAATGGTGTTTTATTAATGTAGATCCTAATTATTATGAATCATTTTTGAAAGATACTCCCAATAATAAAACCTTATGGCACCGTTATGATTATAGTTCCGATTATATTTATAAAAGAAAAGAACTGCTTAGCTTTGATAGACAAGTTGAACTTGCTATTGAGTACGCCCAAAATGGGCCTAATAGTATTGATTATCAGTTACTTGACACCATATTATTTGGAAGTTATGATAGTAGTACAATTTTCTTAGAAGATTTCAATTATTTTCAAAGTATGCTAGGAGAAGAAACTGCATATTGGGAAGAAGAGTTAGCATATAGTAGAGCAAGACGATTAAAGGAAGAGATAGAGTAGATTGAGTGGTGACTAATGCATGACTAGTTTTGTAGATGAAAGAGAAACGGAAATAAATCTTGTTTTAAGTGATGCTATAGAAGAAGCAGAAAGATTTAAAGAAGATATAACTTATACTTTAAATGAAGTTTTTCATAGGCCTTTTTTGGTTGAAAGCCGTGTTAAAGAGGCCGATAAAATAAGATTAAAATGTGCTTATAACGAAGAAAAATATAATGAGCCATTTTCGGCATACGATATAAAAGATATTGTCGGTATAAGAATTATTGTAGATACTGAAGATGATATACGAGAAGTTAGGAATATTTTAAGTAAAACATCTCTGCCTGTTGATGATGAGATAGACACTATTACTAGTCCTAGGGAATCAGGCTTTAGAGCTATAGCACTTTATTATTATCCTAAAGCAGGAGATTACTGCCCTGTGCATGCTGAAGTGCAAATTATGACAAGAGAAATGGCTAAATGGGTTAATGAAACTCATGAAGAATATGACCAAAGAAAATATGGTCACATTAAACGTTAAAGTGTAATGAGGTTTAATTATGAAAGTATTAAACAAATTATTAACAAATAAAACTATCGACTATCAAAAATTGCAAGGATATGGCTTTAACTTAATCAAGGATAGTTATGTTTATGAAAAAATACTTAGTAATAATCATTTTAAAGTTATTATTGAAATAAACAAAGATAAGCAAATAAGTAAGGTTATAGATTTAGATGTTGATGACGAGTATGTCTTAGTCGATGTACCCGGAGCATCTGGTAATTATGTAGGAAAAATTAGAGAAGAGTATAATGCCATTATAAATGATTTTATAAATAAGTGTACAAAGTATAACATTTTTAAAGAAAATCAGACTAAAGAAATAATAGAATATATTAAGAATAAATATCATGATGATTTAGAGTATCTTTGGGAAAAAACACCAGATGCTGCGATATGGCGAAATAAGGATAATAGCAAGTGGTATGGTTTATTAATGAAGATACCTGAAAATAGATTAGACACTGAAAGTGATAATCTTGTTGAAATAATTGACTTAAGGTATCCTAAAGATAATATAACGGACATATTAAAAAAGAAGGGAATATATCCAGGATATCATATGAATAAGAAAAGTTGGATAACAATTATTTTAGATAATAGTGTTGATACAAAAGAAATCTATAAATTAATTGATCAAAGTTATGAGATATCTTCTCTAAAATAATTTAAGAACTAGAACTTGTAAAAAGTTCTTTTCTTATGCTATTATAAAGCCAAATTGAGGTATTATATGTCTAAAGTAAGTAATGTACTGTCTATGCTTGAATATTTAAGTACTGGTAAAAAATATAGTATAAATGAACTTGCTAATTTATTAGAGGTTACGCCGCGAATGATTAGAAACTATAAAGATGAACTTGAAGAAGCAGGGATTTATATTGATACAATCAAAGGACCTTATGGTGGATATGTACTAAATCAAAATATTAATGTACCTAAGAGATTTGTAACAAGATATGAGATAAAAATTGATAATAAAAGAATATTTAATACTTTAAATAGAGCCATTAAAGAAAAAAGGAAATGCTTTATCGAGTATTATTCGAAAGATAGAAAAGAAATATCCAAAAGAATTATTAGACCTTATGAATTAATAGTTTTAGCTTCTGAATGGGGTGTAGCAGCATATTGTGAAAGTAAGGAAGAAATAAGACACTTTTATGTTAACCGTATTAAAAATATTAAATTATTAGATATTTATTATAACTGACAGATATATTTCCTCTTTTTTTGTTAAACTTTAATTAACAGAAACGAGGAATAAATGATTAAACATACACATACGGAAGGGACAGAAGTTAATTTTGCTAAACTTGAAGAGAGACTTTTACAAATAAATGATCCTGATGCTCTTACTAATTTCACTTTTACTAATCATGGTCTTTTATTTAGAGATGTTCCCTCATTAATTGTAGCAACGGGAGGATCCAAAGCAGCCGCTTATTATTTAAAAATGTTTTTTGAATCCCGGGGAACTATAGCGGAAGTAATTGAACCAAGAGATTATTTTTATAAACAAAATACTAGAATTTTTAAAAATTTAATTGTTATTTCTAATAGTGGTAAAACAAATGGCATATTAGATATCTTAAGAAGTAAATATAAACCTTTTTATGGAGCTAAATTTTTAATCACGGGTGATTATATAGAGCAGCCCGAGGACTATTATTTATGTGGGAGTAGCGAACTACCTGTGTTTTTCACTCTTTACTGGGGAAATTGTAAGTATGAAGAAAGGGAGAAAAGTTTTGTTTCTATTATTCCTACGCTTGCTCCGATGCTCATGGTTTTAGAACTAGCATTATTAATTGAACAAAGGCAGTATGAAATATCAAAAAATGATTTAATAAAAATAAATAATAAACTAAAAGATTTATTTACCAGAAGCAAAGAAAGAATTGCTAAACTGGATTTTAACTTTACAGATACCAATTTGATTCAAGTAATGTCAGGATATGATACCCAGTGCTCTTCCTGCATTTTCGAATCAAATATGGTTGAAACGGGTACTAGCAGCATCGTTATTCATGATAAAGGATCATACTGTCATGGAAGAAGTAACTTATTATTTCAAAATCCTAATAGCCCAATGATATATTTAGCTCACCAAATGAAAGGCTTAGATAATGAGTTATTAAAAAACCTTACTGAGAGGTATCCTAATATTTTTACTTTTGATACTTTAGATGAAGATTCTAATATCTTTTGGAAAGAGTATTATTTGGCTCTTCAAATGTACTTTTTATCAAAGAAAATCGCGGAAGATAAAAATATAGATTTAACCTCTCCGGAGTATGACCCACATTTAGTTAGAAAACTTTATAATTATAAAGGAGAAATGTAATATGGAAAAATTAGTATTTGCCACAGGTAATATTCATAAAGGTTATGAAATCGAGGATTATTTTGCGAGACTTGGTATTCCGGTTGAAGTTGTCGAGTTTGATTTTCATGAACCAGAAGTTAACGATATAAGTGTTGTTTCCCAAAGTAAAGCTGTTGAGGCTTATAATGCTTTACAAATGCCATGCTTTGTGATTGATTCTGGCTTTAATATATGGGGCTATCCAAATAACCCGGGCTATCCTGGAGCTTTTGTGCGAAGAAGTGGTATATCAGAAAATGTAGATGAACTTTTAGAAACTATGAAAGATGTTGAAAATCGTGATTGTGAATTTATGGACTGTTTAACATATTATGATGGAAGTGATATGAATACTTTTTATGGCCTTGATAAAGGAACTCTTACCCATGAAAAATTAGGAACGGAAGATATTAAAATGCGCTCTAAATTATGGTTTGTATTTAAACCTTTAGGATCAGATAAGACTTTGGCTCAAATGACTGATGAAGAAAGAGCTCAAAGAAAAGGTAATCACGTATCTGCGAAAAAGTCCTTTGCTAACTGGTATAAACTTACGATTATGAATGATGTATCAAGAGATAGACATCCTTCATAATTATAAGTTATAATAACCTTATGTTTAAAAAAATATATATTGAAATAACTAATATTTGTAATCTTAATTGTAAGTTTTGCCCTGATACAAAAAGAATCAAGAAAAATATGTCTTTACAGGAATTTACCAAGATAATTAATAAGATAAAAGGATATACCAACTTAGTGTATCTTCATGTTAAGGGTGAGCCTTTACTTAATGATAATTTACCTTTATTTTTAGATGTACTAGAAAATAATAATCTCTTATGTAATATCACGACAAATGGCATTTTATTAAAAGAAAAAGTTGATATCCTTAATAAAAGTCAAGCCGTAAGACAAATAAATATATCACTTCATAGCGCTATCCAAAATGATTTAGATGTAGATAAGTACATGGATAATATATTAAATGCTGTAGATAAACTAAATAATAAGATTATTTCTTTAAGATTATGGAATTTAAAAGATATTAAAGATAATGATTTAAATGATAAAATTATTAACAAATTATCAACGCATTATAAAACGGATAACTTAAAAGAAAAATTGAAAGAAAATAATTCTATCAAAGTAAAAAACAATATTTATATTAATGAGGATACGGAGTTTGTTTGGCCTGATATCAATAATAAGGAAATTAATAAAGAGGGAAGGTGTCTAGCTTTAAAAGATCAAATAGCTATTTTAGTAGATGGTACAGTAGTTCCTTGTTGTTTAGATAATAATGGCGACATTCCCTTAGGAAATATCTTTACTGAATCTTTAGAGGATATTTTAAACAAAGACATAACTAAAAAAATAAAAAATAGTTTTGAAAATAAAAAGATAGTTTGTAAGTTATGTAAGACATGTGGCTTTTTAAAAAGACTTGAAGATAAAAGAAAATAGCATATAATTAAAGGTGAAAGGATGATAAAAATGCGAAAAAATATTAGTACTACTGAAGCTATATTTCCAATGCCAGTTTTAATGATAGCTACCTATAACGAGGATGGTTCAGTTAATGTTATGAATGCTGCCTGGGGTATGATGAAAGATCGTGATGAAATAGTTCTTAACTTAACCGAAAGCCATAAAACCGTTAAAAATATTAAAGAAAGGAAAGCTTTTACTGTATCAATTGCGAATTCAGACCACGTAAAAGAAGCTGATTATTTTGGTGTAGTATCAGGAAATAATGAGGCAAATAAATTTGCTAAAAGCGGATTAAGCGCTACGAAGTCAGAACGTGTTGATGCTCCGATTATAAATGAATTTCCTATTTGTATGGAATGTGAGTTTATAACATATGATGATTATGGCGTAGTAGGTAAAGTAGTTAATACTTCACTAGATGAAAATGTTATGACGGGTGATAAAGTTGATATTGATAAAGTTAAAGCTATAGCCTTTGATCCATACACCCATGGATATTATGAAGTAGGTCATAGAGTAGGTAATGCTTTTAAGGATGGCTTAGATCTTAAATAAAGTACTTAGGTACCAGTACTAAGGAGTGAAAAATAAAGATCACTCCTTTTAAAGTGGAAGAAATAAAAAAAGAGAAAAGAATAAAAAAT
>CANQFJ010000015.1 GCA_947598485.1 uncultured Bacilli bacterium
GATTTATATTAAAATTTTCATTTTAATATCTTTTTTGTTTAGTGTGATCATTTTTCCATAAAACTTTTCACACTATCCTTTATATTTTTCAATTTCATCTTCAGTCATTCCTAAAGCTGCTATGTGCTTTACTTTTTCTCTTTTATCACCATTTTGGCAAAGGGTTTTTGCTTTATCAATATTCACTTCATATACTTTTATATTACCAATATATTCTTCTTGATCATCATTTTGCAATTTATATACATCAATTAATTTATGTTTTTTTCCCATTTTGGTTGTTAAATTGATACTTATATACTTTTGTTTTTCATTATATATACCACCAATTTTATGATCAAGCAGTATTATTCCTGCAAAATATACAAAATTTCTAAACCTTATTATTTTTGAATAACTAGAATTCACTTCAATATGGACTAATTCTTCTTTTATTCTAACTAATAAATCAATTATTTTAGTTTTTTCCGTCGCACTTATCTTTGGAAGCTCTCTATTTCGATATTCAATAATGTTTACTTCCTTATCAAGAATATCTTTAAGTAAAATTTCAAGTAACGCTTTACCTGATTTAGTACCAAATATGGCTTTAAATATAGCATCATTTTTAGGTTTTATATTTGTTTTATCAATTGTTGTTATCGTCATAAAAATTATTTAATTACTACTTAAATTTCCTCCTTTTCTTTAATTTTTTAACACCTTTTTATCCCCTTCTATATTTATATATACCCGATAAAAGTTCAATTTCCTTTTTTTTAACTTAAATTTTTTAAAAAAATCTCACTTTTTGTGAGATTTTGCTATTCTACTGTTACACTTTTGGCTAAATTACGTGGTTTATCAATATCTAGTTTTTTTAGTAATGCAACATGATAAGCAAGCATTTGCAAAGGAATCACCATCATAATAGAGTCTACTATCTCATGAATGTGTTTAATTTCTATTACATCATCATAGAATTTATCTTTTTCTTTATCATTAGTTATGTATAAAAGATATGCTCCTCTTGCTTTTACTTCTTTAGCATTACTTATTGTCTTATATTTTAATTCAGGATTACTTGTTATAGCTACTACAGGGGTATTTTCTTCAATCAAAGATATCGTTCCATGTTTAAGTTCACCTGCTGGAAAAGCTGATGAGTTAATATAAGATATTTCTTTAAGCTTTAAGCTACCTTCTTCACATAACCCATAATCTATACCACGACCGATAAAAAATGCGCTTGCGGACTTATAAAAGTGTTTAGCAATGGGTTTATAATCGAGCTCTATTAATTTCTTTATCTCTTTATCTAAGCTAGTAAAATATTTTAGCAGTTCCTCTTTACCGGCCATCTTAATAGCAATAAAACTAAGTAAACAAACTTGAGCCACAAAGGCTTTAGTGGTCGCCACGGCTATTTCAACACCTGCTTTGATATATAAAACTTTATCAGCTTCTCTAGCAATTGATGAAGCATAAACATTAACAATTGCTAAGGTATCTACTCCATCCTCTTTAGTCTTACGAAGAGCCTCTAAAGTATCGGCCGTTTCTCCCGATTGAGAGATAAATATTACTAAAGTATTCTTATCGTAAAAGTTTTTTTGATAACGATATTCACTAGCAAGATAACAATAAACGGGAATATTTACATATTTTTCAAATATGGTCTTAGCTATTTCTCCAGTATAATATGCACTTCCACAGCCAACAATAAATATTTTATTGTATTTCTTAAAATTAGGCATATTATCATTAAACTTATTATTTTTGACATAATAATTTAATAACTCTCTTATTACTTTAGGCTCATCATTTATTTCTTTAAGCATAAAATGCTTATATTCTCCTTTTTGAGCTTCCTCAGTTGTTTTATCAAATACTTCTTCTTTTTTTGCCACTTTATTTAAATCTTTATCGTAAAATTCAATATTATTATGAGCTACAACAATATCATTATTATCCAGTAAATAATATTTTTTAGTATATTTAATTATCGCAGGCACATCGGAAGCAAAGTATATACCATCAGGTGTATGAGATACTATAAGAGGAGAATTACATCTTGTAGCATATACCTTATCAGGCTCTTTTTCATTTAATATTAATAAAGCGTAACTTCCCTTTGCTTCTTTTTGCATTATAGAAATTGTTTTAAGCATATCTTTATTTTCTTTATAAAGCATATCAATAAAAGCACATAATACTTCACTATCAGTTTGCCCTTTAAAAGTATACTTCTTCTTTAAAAGTTTGTTTTTTAGTTCAACATAATTTTCGATAATACCATTATGTACTAACGTAATTACGCCTTGATGATGGGGATGGGCATTTTCATCACACACTCCTCCATGAGTTGCCCATCTTGTATGAGCAATTCCAATTTGGGAAGATAGATTTCTATCTATTTTCTTTTCTAAGTTAGCAACTTTGCCAACAGCTTTAATAATTTTAGTTTTATTATTTTCCAGTATAGCAATACCCGCGGAGTCATAACCACGGTATTCTAATGATTTTAAGCCATCTAATAAAATAGGAACTACGCTATTTTTTCCTTGATAGCCAATTATTCCACACATAAAATTCCTTTCATAATAATTTTATGATATATTCTCTGTAATAAAATCATTTTTATCTTTTAAATATATCTTACGATTAAAATTAAACCGCTGTACTATCCGCTGATAACTCGATCATACAGTCCTCGTCACCTATAAACGGCCATGCGCCATTATTTAGCTTCCGTCCTTTCACTGCTATAATAATTTAGATAATCGTATCATAACTAAGTTTTTTATGCAAATATACTTTACACCAATAAAAAACTATTTATCTTTTTTCAATAAATAGTTTTCTCGTAACAAAATTAAATACCATAACAATACCAGTAGCCAATAACTTAATAAGTAAATGATATTTTTTAAAACCTAGAATATCAATACCTATCCATAAAATAAGTTCATTAATGCCAAGGCCTACGATACTAAGACCTATAAATAATAAAGCCTCTTTAGGAGTTTGCTTTTTAGCATCAAACACCCATTTAATGGAAGCCCAATAGTTAAACGCTAGGGATATTGCAAAGGATATAATTTGTGATACAGCGTAGTGAATGCCTACAAAGTCCGTAAGTAAAGAGTATAGCCCAACATCAATAATGGTGGCAATAACTCCTACTACACCAAACTTCAAGATTTGTTTAATTAGTTTTTTCATTATTCCTCATCATGTTCATAAGAATTTCATATAATTGTTTATGCTTTTTAACAATAACTTGTAATATTACGCCACATATCCATAAGAGTAAAGCTATTACTAAGAAAATACATGCAACAATAAGCGTTGGGAATCTTTCTACTAAACCAGTTTGATAAAATTCTACTACAACTGGAATGCCAAAACCTAAAGCTAATGCCAAGAAGATAAAAGCAAAAATATTAAAGAAAGCAGATGGTTTATATTCTTTAAATAAAACAGCGATAGTTTTTAAAACTTTAATGCCATCGGTTACAGTATTAAGCTTAGATACACTACCCTCAGGACGATCACGAAAATCAATAGGAATTTCTACTAAACGATAGTTCTTATCTACCGCGTGGATTGTCATTTCTGTTTCAATTTCAAATCCTTTAGATAGAATAGGAAATCCTTTGACAAATTCATAACTAAAAGCTCTATAACCAGTCATTATATCTTTTACCTTGGTCTTAAATAAGAAATTAATACTAAATCTTACTAGGCGATTACCAAAGTTATGGAAAGCTCTTTTATTTTCCGTAAAATAAGTAGATGACAATCTATCCCCAATAACCATATCGGCTTTTTTCTCGAGAATCATATCGCACATTTCTCTAGCATGTTTCGCAGGATATGTATCATCTCCATCAATCATAAGGTAACATTCTGCATCGATATTTCTAAACATATTTCTAACAACATTACCTTTGCCTTGCTTATATTCATAGCGAACTACAGCTCCTGCTTTTTTAGCTATTTCTGCCGTCTTATCGCTCGAATTATTATCATATACATAGATTGTAGCCTCAGGTAAAGCTTCCTTAAAGTCCTTTACTACCTTCTCTATGGTTTGTGCTTCATTATAACATGGTATTAATACCGCAATTTTATCCATATTCACTCCTATAGCTATAATTATAACATACCATAGATAAATAATAGCAATTATTTATCTTCTATCTGCTTTTGGTTAATATATTCATAATTCAAAACATTATTATTTGTTATTACTGACTCATTTAATTTTTCTTTTCTAAATCGATATGTAAATTTAACTCTTCTTCAGTTGGTAATTCTTTTAAAATTTCAGGTGGTAAATATTCTGATAATTCGTATGAACTAACTCCAATAGGTTTATTTATATCTCTTAGTGCATATTCCACATTTAATTTGTCTTTATTTCTAACAAGTATAATACCTATAGATGGATTATCTAGTTCTGTTTTTAGCACATCGTCTAATGCAGATAAATAGTAATTCATTTTCCCTACATATTCTGGTATAAACTTTTTATTTTTAAGTTCAATAGCAATATAACAATGCAATTTCGTATGATAAAACAATAAATCGATAAAATTTTCTTCATCATTAATTGTAACTCTATATTGATTAGCAATAAAACTAAATCCATTTCCTAACTCTAACAAAGTCATTTTAATTTTATCTATCATTGCTTTTTCAATATCTTTTTCTACAAAATTCTCACGTAGAGCACCAACATCAAATATATAAGGATCTTTCATAATTTCTTTCGCTAAGCAACTTTGCGGTTGTAGTAGTGTTAATTTAAAATTATTAGGTTTATCGCCAAGAATTTGTCTCTTATATGCATCTCGTTTTATTTGAATTTCTAAATAATCATAGCTCCAACCATTATTATAAGTTTCTTTTATATACCATATTTTTTGATTATTATCCTTAACCCGATCCATTATTAGTGAATTATGTGACCAAGGAATTTTATAAGAGTATTCTTTTAATTGTTCGTCATCTTTAACAGATAAATAATATTTTCTCATATTATGAAGATTTCTAGGGGAATAACCTTTAGCATTAGGAAATTTAATTTTTAATTCAACAGATAATTCATTTACAAACTTATTTCCCCATTTTACTCTGTCATCAATAACTTTTCCAATATAAAAATACAAATCCATTACATTTGCATTAGCATTTTCAAATATTGCTAATTGCGTTTCTTCGATTTTTGATACTATACCATTTATAGTGGTTTTAAATTCTTTTACTTCAGTTGCTAACATTTTAGTTCCTCCTTTTTTAATTTTGCAGACGCGTCTGCAAAATTATTAAACTCTTTTTATCAACTCTAATATTGGCAGTAAATATCGTAGTACGCTACCTAAATGGAGTTAAAACAACTGTGCCATTCTATGCAAAACACTTCAACATTCTTACTAGGAATAGACTCAATAATTCTAAACATTTCTTCAATATCGACAACATCAGTCATACGATATTTACCATCTTGAGCTTTGAGTTTCAACTGGTCACAATTTGTGACCGTTTCATTTCCTTCTTCTTTCAGCCTTCCTTTTAGAACATTCCAATAGTGTCTTGGATTTTTACTATCGGTTAACACTGCTACAACATCTACGACACTAATAAAATATTTTTCCTCTTCCTTATCCCAGACCGTTCTAATCGTCTCATCATTAAATATTTTATTTATTAAATACATTTTATTTTGATTATCCATAATCAAAACCTCCTTTATCAGGATATATTTACTCCCTCTATATTTATATATACCCGTTAAAAGTTCGATTTCCTTTTTTATTTAGTAAATTTTTTTAAAATTCAATTAAATTAAAATAATAAAGAAATATTCTTTTACTACGCTATTAATTTTTTTACTTAAGCCATTACTTGGCCACCATTGACATGAAGAACTTGTCCTGTTACATAGCTTGAATCACTGGATGCTAAGTAAACAAAAGTTGGTGCAAGCTCATAAGGATTAGCCATTCTAGCCATAGCACTATCACTTCCTAAAGAAGGAATAACCTCTTTTTCCCAACATGATGGTTGTAGTGGTGTCCAAAAATAGCCTGGAGCTATGGCATTTACCCTAATACCCTTTAGAGCAAGATTTCTTGCTAAAGCTCTCGTAAAGCCTACTATTGCTCCTTTAGTAGCAACATAATCAATTAATCTTGGTTCCCCATAAAATGCCGTAACCGAAGAAAGATTAATAATGCTGCCTCCCTTTTCCATATATTTTAAAGCACTTCGAGTAAGATAAAACATACCATATATGTTGGTTTTCATAGTTTTATCAAATTGTTCATCAGATATTTCCTCTAAAGAATCTGCTTGATATTGAACACCAGCATTATTAACTAAAATATCTATCTTGCCAAAATACTCCATAGTTTTAGAAACAACTTCTTCACAGAATTCCTTAGTTTCTAAATTACCCGAAAGAAGTAAACATTTACCGCCCATTTTTTCAATATAATCTTTAGTATATAATGCATCTTCATGTTCATCTAAGTAAGGGATTACTACACTGGCACCCTCTTTAACAAACGCTATTGCACAAGCCCTTCCAAGACCACTGTCACCGCCTGTTATTATAGCCACCTTATCTTTTAATTTACCTGATCCTTTATAATTTGGATCATCAAATATCGGTTCTGGCCTCATTATATTTTCGATTCCTGGTTGTTTATCTTGCTCTTGAGCAGGAGCTAAGATATGATATTTAGTACTTTTTACCCCTACATCTTTAAAATATTTATAATAGTTATTTCCATATACATAATCAAAATCCATAAAAAAATCCTCCATTTTAAATTATGGAAGATTTCTTAATTATGTGAATTAATTAAGTAAATATTTGTCATAATATTTAGATTTTTTAGATATTTCATCAGATAACTTTTTAGGACCTAGCTGTTCTACTAAAGTTTCTTTACCCGAAAATAAATTAGTACCAAGCCCCAATCTATTACCCTCAATATCAACGCCTAAAGCTGCTAAGGTTGTAGGAAACATATCCATGGTTGTAAATAATCTATTTTTACTATATTCATCACTTAATCCAGTATTAATGAATGCATTATAAATCGTCCTGTTCTGAGGATCTGTTAAGTAATCTTTAACATTAGTTTGCATTGTTAAATGATCCCCCGATATTATAACAACGGTATTTTCATAAAATTCTTGTTCTTTAAGCCAAATTAAAAAGTCATTAAGCATAAAATCCGCGCATTTTAAAGAATTAGCATATTTATATTCGTAATCTTTTTTACACATTTCATCAGTGTAGCCATCTACAGCATGAGTATCTATTGTAATCATTGTAAAATTAAAGGGTTCATAGTCTTCTTCCATAGTAAGAAGTAATAACTGCTCTTTAGCAATTCGATATAATTTAGAATCTTCAAAGCCCCAATTCAATTTATAATCTGGTGCTATTCTAGCCTCTTTCTTAGCCCATTTATAATCATATATTTCATACTCACCATGATTTTCAAGTAATGACTTTGTGCCTGCGAATTTAGAGTTTGAACCCAATAAATAATAGTTATGATAACCATTTTCTTTTAAAATATCACCAAGCATAGTAGCACCTGGTAAAAAGATATCACTTCCTAAGCCATATTTATTTCTTTTCATAGTAGATTTTAATGGTATCCCACCCATTTGGGCTACTGTACCTGCTACGGTCCATGTTGTAAGTGGAACTCTTATTGCTCCTCCCATTCCTTCCGTATTGCTAAAATTAATATTATCATTTGCGATTTTAGTTAAATTAGGTATTACATTTACTTCTTTATCATTTAAAGTAAAGGAATTAAAACTTGACTCCATAGATTCCATATATATGTAAATTAAATTTTTTTTCTTTTCCGGAAATGTTAGCTTAACATCACTGGGCTTAACATAATAATCTTCGAATATCTTGGAAGTTGATACAGCATTTATACACCACTTAAAAAAACCCATAGAAACAAGCGAATATATACTCAAAAACAAAGTAATAGCCAAAGTATATATCCCCTTTTTTATCTTATTATTTTTTAAATAAATCGGTATTAATAAAACGATTACTAATACTAAAACAATAGGAATACAATAAACTACCGCATCTAATATAACGGCAAGGCTAGAACCCTTAGGCGAATACATCGTATCTATTACTTGTTCAAACTGTGGATTACCAAATCTTAAATTTAAGAAAAGACTGATAGCAAATAAAATACAAGATAATAAAATTAAAATAGTATATATAACTTTCTTTACTACTAACTTCATAACTTCCCCTAATTACATAAATACATCATAATAGAAATCGGAATATTTTGGTAGTTCCTTTATAATATAATCATAACCATATTTTTCCGTAATAGTTTTTTCTTCCGAAAATAAATTAGTACCAAGTCCCAAACGATTATTTTCTATTTTAAATCCTAAAGAATAAAGAATAGTAGGATACATATCAAAAGGTGATATTTCTCTATTTTTACTATTTACATTTTTAATATCGGTATTTATAAAAACATTATAAACTTCTCTATTATCGCTCTTTAAATGCTCTTTAATATCAGTTTGCATAGAAATATGATCTCCCGTGATTACTATTATTGTATCATCATAAAAATCTTGATCTTGGACCCAATTTATAAAATCATTAATTAAACTATCTTCACACAAAATACTACTTCCATATTGATAATTTAAAACATCTTCACATTCTTTATCTAAATATCCATCAATAGGATGAGTATCTATCGTAGATATAACTAAACTAAATGGTTCCTCATCTTGTGAAATTTCTTCAAGTTTATCTTTAGCAAAACTAAATAATTTACGATCCTCTAAACCCCAAAATTCATAATAGTCCTCAGGTATTAGACCTTTTTCTTTAGCATAATTATAGTCTTCAACGGCAAATGAACCATGATTTTTAAAAAGCGTATACTCTGCGCCAAAGGCTGAATCAGATCCTGTTAAATGATAATTATTATATCCAGCATCCTCGAGAATATCACCCAGCATAATAGCATTATTTAAAAATTTATCTTTATAACCATAATCGGTTAAATTAAGTCTTACACGAAGAGGAAGCCCTGACATTTGGGCCGTAGTTCCCGCGGCAGTCCAATTAGCAAGAGGATAGGCTTTAAAGCCACCAATACCATTATCACTACTAAAATTTATATTGTTTTCTGCTAAAGAAGTAAGATATGGTATTAAATTAACGTCTTGATCATTAAAAGTAGTTTGTTCATAACTAGCTTCTAAAGACTCCACTAAAATGTATATTAAGTTTTTCTTTTGTTCAGGATATTCTATTTTAACATCTTTAGGATTTACATAATTATCTTTTATAAAGTCACTTTTCGTTAATTCATTATAAATATAAGTATGAATTCCGACAGTATTTACACTATAAATAAATAATATTAAAGACAAAACTATTGTATAAAATCCTTTAAAATTTATATTTTTATTTTTTATTTTTAAGTTTAAATAAAGAGGAAATAACGTTACAAAGCCTATCTTTAAAACTAGTTTAAGGCAAAAAAATAAGCCATTTAAAAACACATCTATACTAGTTCCTTTTGGTAATATAATGGTATATATTATCTGGGGCATTTGGGCTCCACCAAAAGCTTCTACAGAATATCTAGTTAATGAAAAAACAATTACATTTACAAGAATAATTATGGTATAAAATACTTTCTTTTTTTTAGAAATCATATAAGCCTCAGTATCACTTTATAACATTCATCAATTTTTCTCTTGCTTCATTAATGAAGACTCTACATTTCTTATCATCTTTCTTTTATACAAATTTGTCAAGTATCTTTATATTTTTTTACATTTTAATTATTGGCATTAGTTTGACCAGGCATTGGATTATATAAGCTTTCAAATCGGCCTTTACGTGATATTAGCATTAACATTAAAAGGCCAAAAATAAACATAATAATTGATATTAATCTTGCTACTTTTAATTGGCCAAGCAATAAAGCATCTGTCCGTTTGCCTTCGATAATAAAGCGTACAACAGCATAATACATTAAATAAACTGCTGTACATGTACCAATTTTAATATATCTAAAACGTCTTATAATAATTAAAATAATAAAACCAATAAAGCAAGCAATAGACTCATAGAAAAAAGTAGGTTCATAATAAATGCCTCCTATTTTCATACCATTGATAATAAAATCTGGTAAATGTAGGCTTTGTAGATACGGTAAACTAACGGCAGCACCATGGGCTTCACCATTAAAAAAATTACCCCACCGCCCAATTGCTTGAGCTAAGATTAAGCAAGGGACAGCCATATCCGTAATTTTCAAAAATGACACTTGAGAATATCGCGTTTGATATTTTTTACAATAAAGAAACATTGTAATGGCGCCCGCGATGATACCACCATGAATAGCCAGGCCACCTTCCCATATTTTGAAAATACTTAATAAATCATCTTTAAATAAGCTAAATTTAAAGATAACATAATATAATCTAGCTCCTATAAAACCAAAAATAATTGTCCAAAAAGCTAAGTTAAATATAAAATCTTTATCTACTCCCGTTCTCCTTGCTTCTCTTAATAACATAAAAATTGAAATTAAGGCTCCTAAGAGGATTAGAATAGAATACCAACGAATATTAACTCCCTTAATTTGTAAAAAATAAGGATCTCCATCAGTAAGTTCATTAACAAAAATATTCCAATATTCTTTCATAATACCTACTTTCTATAATAGTCATTATAACACTGTTTTAAGATATTCACCAGTATAAGATTCTTTACACTTGCAAAGCTCTTCAGGAGTTCCTGTAGCTACTACTTCTCCCCCGAATTTTCCGCCATCTGGTCCTAAGTCAATAATATGATCCGCTACTTTTATAACATCTAAATTATGTTCAATAACAATAACCGTATCACCATTATCAACGATTCTATTTAATATAACAAGTAATTTTTTAATATCATCTTGATGAAGACCTGTTGTAGGCTCATCTAAAATGAAAACACTTTTACCCGTAGCTTTCTTTTGTAATTCTTTAGCCAGTTTTACTCTTCCGGCTTCACCGCCAGATAAAGTTGTCGCACTTTGCCCAAGTTTAACATAAGAAAGCCCAACTTCATCCATAACTTTTAACTTATTATAAATCTTAGGAATATTCTTAAAAAATTCTAAAGCTTCACTAACTCGCATATCAAGGACGTCAGAAATATTTTTTCCTTTATACTTAATTTCTAGTGTTTCTTTATTATATCTCTTACCCCCACAGACATCACAAGGTACATAAACATCAGGTAAGAAATGCATTTCTATTTTTTTAACACCATCACCATAGCAAGCTTCGCATCTTCCACCTTTTACATTGAAAGAAAATTTACTTTTATCATAAGCCTTAATTTTAGCATCTTTGGTTTCTGCGAATAAATCTCTGATATCATCAAAGACTCCTACATAAGTTGCCGGGTTACTTCTTGGTGTTCTGCCAATAGCATCTTGAGTAATCATTACCACTTTATCAACATAACTCATGCCTTTGACTTTTTCACATTTTCCAGGAATAACCTTAGATTTATATATTTTTTGTTGTAAATTTTTATATAAGATTTCATTAACTAAAGTAGATTTTCCTGACCCTGACACGCCGGTTACGGCAATAAACTTTCCTAAAGGAAATTTAACATCTATTTTCTTTAAGTTATTTTCTTCAGCCTTTAAAACCTCTAAAAACTTGCCATTACCTTTTCTTCTTTTCTTAGGGACCTCTATTTTAAGTCTACCGGAAAGATATCCTCCGGTTATACTATCTTTACACTTTTTCACTTCATCTGGAGTTCCACTACAAACAACATATCCACCATTTTCACCAGCTCCTGGCCCTATATCAACCAGGTAATCACTTTGGAGCATAGTATCTGTATCATGTTCTACAACAATTAAGGTATTACCTAAATCTCTCATTTGCTTTAAAGAATCTATAAGTCTTTGATTATCTTTTTGGTGAAGACCAATTGATGGTTCATCTAAAACATATAAAATACCAGATAATTTACTTCCTATTTGGGTAGCTAGTCTTATTCTTTGCGCCTCTCCACCAGACAATGTAGCAGCCGTTCTACTTAACGTTAAATAAGAAAGTCCAACATTAATTAAGAACTCTAATCTTGAAATAATTTCTTTCAATATTAAATTACTAATACTAGCTTGCTCTTTTGTAAGCTTTAAGTTCTCCAAAAATTCTTTTAATTCCACTATATTAAGCTCAGTTAAATCGAAAATATTTTTCTTATTAATAAAAACATTTAAAACTGACTCTTGTAATCTTGTTCCATGACAAGTTTCACAAGTAGATTCCACCATATAATTTGCAAGCCATTCTCTTATCCATGAAGAAGTCGTTTCCATATATCTTCTTTGTAAAATATTAATAATACCTTCATAGTAATCATTTACATATCTAGTATTACCATTTTTAGCTACATATTTAAAATCAATTTTTTCTTTTGTACCATAAAAGATAATATCAAGCTCTTTACGAGATAACTTTTTAACTGGAGCATCCATATCAATATTATAGTGCTCACATACAGTTCTTAAAGCAGTTGAATAGATATTATTCTCGGCATTAATAGGAAGGATTGCTCCCTTATTTAAGCTTCGATCTTTATCAGGCATGATTAAATCTTCACTAATTCTAAGTTTAGTTCCTATTCCTTTACAATCTTCACAAGCCCCATATGGAGAGTTAAAAGAAAAAAGTCTTGGCTCAAGTTCAGGAATCGAATAGTTACACTTTACACAAGCATAATGCTCACTCATAACTAGTTCTTCATCATTATGTAAAATGACTACTTTGCCTTCCGCTAGATTACATGAAGTTTCTAAATCTTCAAAAATACGACTTCTTTCATCATCAGAAACAGTTAGTTTATCGACAACAACATCAATGTAGTCTTTAATATTTTTTTCAAATTTGAAATCTTCATCGATACCTTTAAACTCGCCATTTACTCTAATTTTTGTATAACCATTTCTTTTTAACTCTTCAATTTCATCTTTATGTGTTCCTTTTTCGCCATGAATTATGGGCGCCAAAATAGTAATTTTTTCTCCTGTAAAACTCATTATTTTGTTGGTCATTTCTTCGATACTTTGACTTTTGATAGGAATTTTATGGTTGGGACAATAAGGAACGCCAATACGAGAAAACAAAAGACGAAGATAATCATATATCTCAGTTATAGTCCCTACTGTAGAACGAGGGTTTTTGTTCGTCGATTTTTGATCAATAGATATGGAAGGTGAAAGACCTTCGATAGAATCTACATCAGGTTTATCCATATTGCCAATAAATTGTCTAGCATAAGCAGACAAACTTTCAACATATCTTCTTTGACCCTCAGCAAAAATGGTATCAAAAGCAAGACTACTTTTTCCGCTTCCTGATACTCCGGTCATAACAATTAACTTATTTTTAGGAAGTTCAATATTAATATTTTTTAAGTTATTTTCCCGAGCTCCCTTGACTATTATTTTATCCATATCATACCTCTTTATTATTATGCTCACATTTTTATAAAAGTGAACAAATATTTGCCAAAATATTATAACACAGCCAATAAAAAATAACTAGATACTACTAGTTATCCTATAATGCATAATAAAAGAGTAATTATTCAAATTACTCCTCTAATGTTTTACTTTTGACTATTAGTTACAGCAGTTGAGCATGTACCTTTTCCTGGGTTAGTAATACATTTAACACAGATATCGTAATCAGGTTTAACATCACTAAATCCATTAACAATGCTAAATAATGCTGATACGATTGTTGGAATAAAGAAGATAAATACAGCCGTAATAAACTTTTTAATTAGTGAATTAACAGCAGTTTTGATTTCTTTATCATCATCTGCGATAACAGCCTTTCCTAAAGCTACAACACCAATAACAATTAGTATTGCAGGAATAACGATTTTTAGTACCATTACAATATACCCAATAAATTGAAATATTACTGATGTGTTATAACAAAAACCTTTATTAGTTCCTATACTCATAATCCAAACACTCCTCTTTCTAATCATATTGTAAGTTATTTAATTCGGGATGTCAACTAAATTGCATTTATTTAACGAAAAATTCCAAAGCCACCATTATCATCGTCATCATTAAAACGCGTAAAGCCTAAAGCAAGAAGAAAATCCGAAATTTCCTTGATATTATCTTGCTTATCATCAATACATGGAATATTATAAAAGACTTTACTTCCCGATTCTTTTTCAAAATCGCTTACATCATTTGAAGTTAAAATACTTCTATTTAATACAATCTTTTTGCCTTCTAGCTTCTCAAATATACGATTGTCATCTCTTATTAATCTATTAAGCTGAATTATGCCTGGTTCAATTAAATAAATAATATCATGACAATAAGAGGCAACCTCATCATTCTCAACATCAATTAGTATTACTTCAGCATCACTATTTCTTTTTAAATAATTATCTAATTCATATTGTTTTATTGAAGAGCATTCTTGATCATTAAAAAACTGAAAATCTCTTTTTTCTATTTCAATAGCTTTTACTTTATATAACCTTTCAAGATGCTTTTTTAAAATATAAGTAAGAGTAGTCGATCCAGCGTGATCCGTAACATTTCTTACTCCTAATATTCTTTGGCCAATAAATCCTTCTTTATTACCCATATTGTTATTATTTCGGTTATTTTGTCCATTTGGCTCATAACTTGCATTTAATTGATGAAACTTTGCAACATCTTTATAGGTATTTGGATTATCCATTAAGAAAGTTATTGCATCAACGTTTTTCGTAAAATTATATATACCCATTGATACTAGTTGAGATAAATAAACAGCAGAATTAACAACGGGAGAGTCATCAAGAAGTAAAATTACTTTACTCATATCAAGAGAAACTGATAATTTTTGAATAGTATTTATTTCTTCATAATTTTCTAAAGCTGTAATATCTAATATCATTTTATTAAAGAAAAAATTTTTAAATTGAACGGCTAAATCTTCAACTGTAAAAACGCCATTAATATTTTTTATAACATCAATGTTTAAATTAGATAATAATGTTTGATATTTGTTTGATACTATAACGTTCATAATGTCCTTTCTATGAATATAATGGTTTTGTTTCTCCTACGGCTTTAAAATTAAAAAGCTCATTAACTATAGGTATATCTAAACTATAAAATACAACTATTTGATAGTAATATTTAGTAACAGCCCCATTGTCGCTAGCATTTGGAATTTTAACTATGCAAAATGATGCTTTATCATCTCTATATACTTTAGAACCATTTCTTTGATAGCCTACAACTTCAATATGACTACTGTCAAACTCAGGGCATTTTCCTACTTGACGATAAGAATGTTCGGTAAGAGAATCAACTATTTTCCTTAAAGTTTCATCTTCTCTTAAGCCACTTCCCTCAACAATTTCCGCAGTCATGTCAAAACCACCAGCTTCTTCAATTATTGAAACTACCTGGTCTTTAACGGCAAAGGCATTAGAATGATTAATTGTGAAAGCCATAATTGCTGTAAAAATCAAAATCAAAGCTATTACTACTATAAAGAGTTGTGTTCCTCCAATACTTTCCTTCATCTTTTTATCCTTTATAACTGCATTTTATAGTTTGCTCTACTCCATTTTTGTCTTTATAAACGCAATCAACCATTCCACTGTCATCTGGAGAAGCAGAGCATTTGGCCTTTTCACAAGCTGTTTGTGAAACAAAATTAAGTTTAATAATAGGCCATACTGTAAAGTAAAAAAAAGCTACTAAAATAGCTATACAAACTGCTACAACTAAACCGCTTGATAAATCCGAAGTAGCTTCTTTCATACATCACCTTATTATTGTTCTTCTTCGCAATCACACTCAATTGTATCATCACTAACAGTAATAGTTCCGTCATCATTTTCCACATTATAATGGCATTCTCTTTTTCCATCAACACAAGCAGTACATCCAACTGAAGATGAACAATAAGTTCTTGCTCTTAAGCTTGCCCTTAAACTTGGTAATAAAAATGCTGTGAATATAGCTAATACTGCAGCAATTGCTACAACAGCGATAACAGTTGTACTTAATTCACCTGTTGCTTCTTTCATTTATACATCTCCTCCTTATTATATTTTTATTATAGCAAAATCACTTATTTTTATCAATAAATATAACGTATCAATTGTAAATATTTATATTTTTCGACATCTAACTTCGTCAAAAAACTCTAATTCAGGAGTTATTTTTCTTATTTTTCCTTCTTCATCATATTCAAAGGTTACAAACCAGCAGCTTCTTTCACAAGGCATATTATGAGAAAGCGCGGCCGGTAGTTCATCTATTAAAGCCGCTGTTTGAAAAATGTGGGTTGTTCCAATAGGCATATAAAGACTATGATGTATATGGCCTATTTGCAAAATATCAGGTTTAAAATCATCCTCTAGTTTATTATAAAATCTTTTTAATCTATCCTCAATACTTGGCCTTTTTTTATCATAGCCATGATACATTCGCATCTTCAAAGGTCCTAAACAAATATCAGCAAGATCATGGCCTAAGTATACAATATCATCTCTAAGCTCTGATATTTTAGCAATAATATCTACCCCTTCGATACATAAAAAGGAAGTATCATGATTTCCGGCAATTGTATAAAACTTAATATTATTAGATGTTGGATGAGTATTTGCTACGTAATCAATCATATCTTCGGATTTATATATTTTTGAGCAAGCGAGAAATTCTGGCCTATTGGAATAATTGCCATTAGTAAGATCTCCAGAACAGAAAATGTGATTTATCCCCCTATCTTCACATTCTCTATAAATTCTTGCCATAATATCGGGTCTATCGTAAAGTGAACCATAATGAACATCTGATAATAGACACACACTAAAGCGAGGATTTGCCTCAATCGTTAATTCTGAATTAAATTTCTCTCCTATATTATTATGTTTTACAGCGTAGACTCCTAATGAACCACGCTTTAATTTTTGGGGTACATTATCAATAATATCATAAGCTTTTCCTTGAGCTTTCAAATAAAGTACCATTTCATATAGAGTTTTTACCTCAACCTCTAGAATTGAGCAAATTTCTTCAACAGATCTTTTCTTATTTATTAAATATCTTAGTTTATCCAAAGTTTGCTTATCCATTTTATACTCCCAAAACTTCCACTTTAATTTTAACACTATATATGTATTAAATAAATATTGTTTATATTTACTAAATTGTGCTATAATGCTTTAGGAAAAACGGGTGATTTTATGAAAAAGATTAAAAATGTAGCTATTATAGCTCACGTTGACCATGGAAAAACGACCCTAGTAGATGAAATATTAAAATATACGGGAACATTTAGAGAAAATGAAAATGTTGATGCTCTTTCCATGGATTCTAACGCTATTGAAAAAGAAAGAGGCATAACAATTCTTGCTAAAACTACGGCAGTTTTCTATAATGATTATCGTATAAATATTCTTGATACTCCAGGTCACGCTGACTTTGGTGGCGAAGTAGAAAGAATTATGAAAATGGTGGATGGCGTTTTACTTGTAGTAGATGCCTATGAGGGTCCTATGCCTCAAACTAAGTTTGTATTAAAGAAAGCCTTAGAAGCTGGCTGTAAACCAATCGTAGTAATCAATAAAATTGATAAACCTACCTCTCGTGTTAAAGAAGTTGTTGATGAAGTTCTAGAATTATTCATGGAGCTTGGGGCAAGTGATGATCAATTAGATTTCAAAGTAGTTTATGCTTCTGCCATGAATGGTACATCATCTCTTGATCCTGATCCTAGTACCCAAGAAAAATCATTTAAAGGATTACTTGATTTAATTTTATCCGAAATCAAAGATCCTGATGGCGATGAAAATGCACCATTTCAATTTCAACCTGCCCTACTTGATTACAACGACTATGTCGGAAGAATTGCCATTGGCCGTATTTTTAATGGTAAAGTTAAAGTTGGTCAAATGGTTAACTGTTTAAGACTAGATGGCACAGAAAAACAATTTAGAGTTCAAAAGTTATTTGGCTTTATTGGTTTAAAAAGATTAGAGATCGAAGAAGCTGAAGCTGGAGATATTGTTGCTATTGCCGGTCTTGAGGATATCGAAGTTGGTGAAACAATTACGGAAATTGGAAATCATGACCGTCTTCCTATTCTACATATTGATGAGCCAACTTTGCAAATGACATTTGGTGTTAACTCTTCCCCTTTCTCTGGTCAAGATGGTAAGATACTTACCTCACGTAAGATTGGTGAAAGACTTTATAAAGAAACCCAAAGAGATGTCAGTCTTAAAGTTGAACCTATTGATAGTGAAAGCTTTATGGTTTTAGGCCGTGGAGAACTACACCTTTCTATTCTAATTGAAAATATGTTACGCGAGGGCTTTGAGCTTGAAGTTTCCAAACCACGCGTTATTATTAAAGAAATCGACGGAGTTAAATGTGAACCATATGAAGATTTACAAATAGAAATTAATGAAGAATATATGGGAGCTGTTATCGAGGAATTATCAGAAAGAGGAGCTATCCTAGATAATATGACTCATATAGGAAATACTTTAAGAATCAGTTATACGATACCTTCAAGAGGGTTAATAGGCTTTGCTACTAACTTTATGACTCTTACTAAAGGTTATGGTATTATGAACCATGTATTTAAAGAATACATGCCATGTACAGATGTAAACATTGGCGAAAGAAAACTAGGCGTTTTAGTAGCGTCAGAACAAGGTAAAGCTACAGCCTACTCTTTAGGAGCCCTTGAAGATCGTGGAGTAATGTTTGTTGAACCTAATGAAGAAGTTTACGAAGGCATGATTGTTGGAGAATGTAACAAAAATAATGATTTAGCAGTTAATGTTGTAAAGGGTAAAGAACTAACCAATACTAGATCTGCGCACGCAGATAAGACTGTAGTTCTTAAAAAAGCTAGACCTATTACTTTAGAGTATGCCTTAGATTATATAAACCAAGATGAACTTGTAGAAGCTACCCCTCATCATTTAAGAATGCGTAAAAAAATACTTAATACTGAGGAAAGAAAGAAATTTGATGCTAGAAAATAGCATCTTTTTTAATTAATAATTATTTTATTAAAGCATAAAATAATAGTACCTTAAAAAAGGATGCTGAAGATTTATTCAAAAGATTAGGCCTTAACATGAGTAGTGCAATTAATGTTTTTCTAACCCAAAGTGTTAGAGAGCAAGCTATTCCTTTTGAAATTCATGAAAATAAGCCTAACAAAAAACTATTAAAAGCTTTAAAAGAAGCTGAAAAAATGAAAAAGAACCCTGAAAAATACAAATCTTATAATAACATTGAAGAATTAATGAAAGATTTGAATAAATAATTGTTTGATTTAAAAAACACAAAATGTAGCATCAGGGTTACAAGCATTTTTAAAAAGGAATATAAAAAAATTATTAAACGTGGAACAGATTCTCTTAATCTTTTATTAGTAGAAACAGGTTCTCATTCCGATTTGTTTTAACGGATGCTAGAAAATAGCATCTTTTTTAAAAGAAATGAGTTTATTAAAAGATAAAGCAAATAATTATTTAAATTGTAAACTTAAACAATAAGAATATTTTTTGACTAATGGAAATACTATATAGTGTAGTAACAAATTATCCAACGATGGACTTTAATTATGGGTTATGCTACAATTTAATCACTCGATGACCAAGAGTTATATGAGTCCTGGAGACGTAGCTATATATTAGTTGTGTTATCCGTTTACATTGCATTTTAAAAGTCTCTGATAATTAAGAGACTTTTTTATATTTATTAAATGCTTTTAATGTTGAATTTTCAAAAGAATTTAAAGAGTTAATTAATTATTTAGACAAAAAATAAGTGAGCTTTCCCCCGACTAGAGAATCCCACAAGTCAATGCTTGCTGGAAATGCATTAAGCAATTTCCCTCCAGTTACTCGGCGAACTACTCACCCACTGACTAAATGCTATCACAATAAATAAACATTTGTCAATTATAGTATATTCGAAAATTTAATTATTATGCAATAAAAAACCCCCATATTTTAAGGGGATAAATACATATTGGTAACCCGTAGGGGGTTCGAACCCCTGAATGCTGCGCTGAGAACGCAGTGTGTTAGGCCGCTTCACCAACGGGCTATGCCATTAATAAAATACCATAATTGCTATTCTTTTTCAATAAAAAAGATGAATTTTTATAAATCCATCATTTGTAGAACAGATAAAATTAATAAGATCATAACACCAATACCCGTACAGACAAGCATTTTCATTGTCATGCCTTCCATTTTATCAAGTCTATTTTTATATCTAGTTTCTCTTGCTTTTTGTTGTAAGTTAGAAATTGATTTTGAGAATGCTAATAATTGTTCTTGTTTACGATCTTGACGACCTATACTAAGACGATATAATAACCGCATCATTCGCATGCTATCACGTACAGGATATGTTTTAGCAAATTCCATATAAGGCGTTATAGAATCATCACCTGAATTAATGGCATTGATTAAATCTCTAAGTCCGTCTTTAAATATTTCCGGTGCATCATTTAATGATTTACCTAAAGCAACAGGCACCGTGTAATGTTGAACTAAAATTTCAATGCTTTTAAGGTAATGCGGTAACATTGCATCTATTTTACTAATATGCTTTTTATAATAACTCTTAATATCAATATAAGAAATTTTAAAAACTCCATATCCACCGGCGATAATAATAACAAGTGTCACAGCAGACATGTTACTAATTAACATAAAGGATAAAATAATTATCGTAATTAAGCCATTTTTTATTCTTTTGTTAAAAAGAAGATCTGGATTTACACTAACGCCATATTTGGCTTTAACATAAAAGTCCCAATCGCTTTCTTTTAATTTTTTAAATAATGCTTCATTATCATTAATTAATTTTGTAAAGCTTATTTGCCCTGTTGTAAACATAATTACAAAAATAATAATGGTAATAATGGCAATTTCAATATACATACTATTCCACCCCCACATCAGCATTATAATACTTTGTTCCTTTAATTAAGAACAAAGAATTTATAATAATAACGGCATGAAGTAGCATTTGAACATACCACATATTCAGCATTTCCAAATAGTTTTCAACTTGAAGCATGTATTGTAAAGCCAATATTAAGAAAAATAAAGCAATACCAAACTTAACAAATTTTCCATAGAAGTTTTTTCTATCCATTTGGTCTCGATAAACGCCTTCGACTAAAGCATCGATATCCATCGACATATTTTCTAATGATTCTCCAGCATCTCTTGCACCTTCTTTAGTTATTTGATAGAAAAGTTGATGCATATTTTTTACCATATAATAAGGATATTTAGCGTTGAAATACTCTATAGACTGATCAATAGTACCATTTTGATATGATAAATCAATCATTTTTTTAATATCACTTAAAACAGGTTCTTCGATAATACCAGAGTCTCTAACACCCTCGAGAGATTTAATAAAACTTTGAGTAGTATTAAATTCCATTATGACGTTAGTGCAATATGTTTGTATTTGCTCAAAGATATATTCTGAATATATTCTTTGGCACCGCAAATAAGCCAAATAAGGAATAAACATAACAGCAACAACGGCATACACAACGGCCCAAATGATACTGTAAAAATATAAATATGCAATTCCTCCGGCGAAAGCAGCAAACATAGTTATTTGACCTACGTATTGCCTAGTCGTATATTCTTGTCCCAATTCTTTAGCTTTTTCTCTAACTGTTTTAAATGAATATGGAGCATACTTTTCGTAAATGCCGTTAACTCGCTTTACAAAAGTGGTAATCCCTACCCTTTCTTCTGGCGAAGTACGGTAAATAATAATTACAGCACCAATTATTAAAAGTACAATTAATTCCATACTACCCTTTATATCCTTTCTATAATGATTTTATAATGATTCAATTATTTGATTATTATTTTGTAGTTCTGCTCCAATGCTTTTAGGCACAGGATTATCGTCAAATGAATCTTCTTCATTTGCATTAGAAGATTCTGAATCTTTAACAAATAAATCATTTTTAAGCTCTTTACCTTGAGCTGCAAAATATTCTCTTAAATGTCTAGTGGGATTATTAAAAGCAAATGTTCCATCTAGATTTTTTTTATAAATTACATTTGTTTTAGCTACGTTATTATCATCAACATAAAATTCACAAACTTCAACAATTTCTCTTTGAAATCTTTGTAATTCTGCACTCATAAAACCTTTAACATGAATACCTATTTGAACATATCTATGAATAGAATTTAAAAATTGTTCAACATCTTGACTGCCTTCCATCAACGCATACATACGCATAGGGATATTTTTAGCACTATCAGAGTGAATAGTTGAAATAATGTTGTGACCTGAAGATACAGAGTTACGTGCTGCCGTAACAGCTTCAGCAGAACGAATTTCTGATAGTAAAATCCATTTAGGGTTTTGTCTCATGCAGCTTACTAAAACATCAGTATATGATGCAATGTTATTAGTTTTAACCGCTACTATATCACGATTAGGAAAAATTTTATCCAAATGAAGTTCAAGAGTATCTTCAATTGATATAATTTTTTCATTCTCTAGTGTATTTGAAGCTAAGTATTTTACAAGTTCGGTTTTACCTGAACCAGTTTCTCCACTTACCATAACATTGCAATGAGCGTGAATACAATCGATTAAAAAGTCATGTAAATTTTCTGTTACATAGTTTTCATCAATTAGCTTACTTTTATTTAACCTTATCTTCGCAGGAGTTTTTCTTATAACACAAGCTATGCCATTAGTAGCAATAGATTCATGTATAAAGTTAAGACGAAGCTCAGCTCCTTCAGCATCTAAGAACGGATGAGCCATATTAAATGTTGTACCCATGACATTAGAACATTGAAAAGCTAATTTTTCCATCAATGCATTATTAATGTCAGGTCTTTCAACACTATAAATACCTTTGTCTAATGATTTTAACCATATTTGACCTCCGTTTGAATAAGAAACGTCGGTAATTTGATCATCCATTAAAAATTCGTTGATAGGGCCAAAATCAAGCTGAGAAAATATAGCTTCCTTCAAGATATCACCTACTGTCCAGGGTCTGTAGACCTAGCTTCAATTAAATTTTTAAAATATTCATAAGTTTTTAACTCGCCTTCTTTATCAGAATATGCCTTATTTCTTGGCACTGGCACTAATGTAACGCCTGGCAACATTACCGCCCTTGATAATAAATTACCAAGTTTATCCTCTACAGAGAATACTAATACAGCAGGTGTTCTCGGAGGATTTGATTCAAATACATCTCGGCCTGATGAGTCACGAACAGCTAGAACGGTAATACCTTCAACAAATTTACCGTATACTAGTTTATTTGCCTCATCAGTAGCTTTTACAAATATATCAATCTTATCACCAGGATATATGGAATTTCCGAAAGTAGTTTCATTATTAACTGACATTTCAACTGCCATATGTCCATCTTCAATATTATCTAAGAAAGTATTTGGTAGTGAGCTCTTTTCTGTTACTTGAGCTCGATAAAATAATCCTCCCTGTGGTATTGATGTTCCAATTGTAACATACTTACCAATAAGTTCATTAGGGCTTTGAATTATATCAACAGTTGATAAGAATTTACTATTAATTTCTACATATCCTATAATATCTGAAGTAATTTCACTAGTAGCAGAAAGTGCTTGTTTAGCATAAGGAACCTTAATAGGATTAATTGCATTTTTAACCCTATAAGTATAAAATCCCCATAAGACAACTACTCCTGCTAAAACCCCAAGAATTGTTACCGTATTCTTATTGCTAACAAATTTTTTTAAAGCATTAATTATATTTCCCAATTTTATTCCTCCTTTTTTGCTTTATATAGCTGACCAAAAACGTGCTCTATAAGGTTTTTTATTTTCATCTTTTGGTGCTGAATTAAAGCCAGCTACCACATCATCGTGGCAGTCATTGTCTTGGAAATGCCACCATTCAGATTTAAGACCAGTAAGCCCAGCTCCTGTCATTAAACTATTAAGTTCTTTAGATAAGGCATTATCTTTTGCGGCTGCTGGACCTAAAACATGCATATTAGTAGGCATTGCCGCACCTTCAAATGTTAAATCAGCAGCGCAAGCGGTATTATGCTTAGATATACCTTTAGCTAAAAAATATCCTAAGCCAAAATCTTTGGCAGCATCTGCTAACTCTTTTTCATGTTGGGTTCCTTTTTTCTCAACATAATTATTTACATAGTCATCATACATTTCACTCATTTTTTCTGAAACAGTATAAGGACGATAAGTATCATATATTACAATTGTACGATTTGTACCTTTGATAGCTTTTGCTAATTTTTGCGCAAATGAATATGTAGCTAAAGGTTTATGCTCATCAGTATAAAGTTTTTTACCCGTTAGCTTTTCACCGCTCATTGTTTGAATAGGTGTCATTTCATCATCCATAGCATATATTGCAGCAGTTTTATTAGTAATATTAAACTTGTAATTTGTTACCCCTACTTTCGGGAAATATTCTTCTAGGTTAACAGCAACATAACTACTATAAACATACCCACATTTTTGATTATCATATTCTACTAAAAGCCACAATGGATCTTTTCTACTAGTGCCTACAATTTTAAAGGCTGTTCCTTCCTTAATTGTTCCAAGAAGATTTTGTTTTGACCCTCCACCATTGTCTCTTACATTTAAAGGAACCATACCATAGCCATTTAAGCCGCTTATATCAATTTCTGTATATTTATCTGTACACACTGTAGTAAATTCTGGATCAGGATCATCTTTATCGCCTTGTTCCTCAAAAGGTTTGGCCAAATACAAATATAACTGGCCTATAAATGTTCCCAATTCATCATCAGTTGCATCAGCGTAAGAAATAGAAACTAAATCGGCAATAGCCTCTTTTTGATCATCAGGAAAATCTTTCATTTTATCATACAATTCTTCAGCAAGCTTTTCAATTTCACCTGTAAATTCAGTTTCAACTGCTTCAGCAATAGCCTCTAGTTCTTTACGACTCTTTTCGTTTAAATCAATACCTAAATCTTTTAATTCTCTTTCAGCTTCGGTTGTACCACTTCCAGGTATAATAGTAACTGTACTATCTCCATAACTTGGACTAGGATTTACGCCTGTTTCTTCACTTTCCGTATTTGATTGGCTACTTTCCAATATTGCATCTATTTTATTAACAATATCAAATGTTGTAGTATCTCCTGCTATATTAAAGGTACTAGATTTACTAGAAACTTTTACACCAACTTTTGGAGGAGCTTCATAAACTTCAGTAAAATCAACGGTATAAGTTGTAGAAAATGAAGCTTCCTCAGCAAATCTTCTTAAAAATGATTCATAAAATTTTTCTTTATTAATTTTTATCTCGCCATATAATCGATAATATGACCAATCTAGGGCATCTTGCATAGATGCCTCTGTTATAGATTTTACTAAATAATAATCTTGAGTATTAGTAGTAGTAAAGCTTTGAACTAATAAAAGAACTACTATAATAAATATACCAAGAATAACTAACCAATAGCCCCATAGAGCTTCTTTCATTTAATTCTTCACCTCCTACTTCCAAGATGGTCCTATATCAGGAACTCCATCACCATTTATATCTAAAGTATCATATTTATAAATTGTCCAATAATCGTTTGTAATTATAGGATCTTTACCATGATTTAATAAACCAGTATATGTTTCAAAATTACTTGAAGCATTATTCTTTGCTTCAGTTCTATGTGGAGCATCAAATTGATTTGGGAACTTTTCCTCTAGTTCATCAATGAAATTACTATAGCAGAAGACATTAGACATAATACATTTTCCACCTTGTCCAGATGTACCTTCTTGCCATATATAACCTTTACCTTTGCATGTTTTTTCGTCTGTTATATCGTCAAGATCATAGTTATAACATGTTAATGACTTATTACTATAAGCTCCCTGTGATTGTTGCTCGTTATTATACTCTTTAATCCAAGTTACCATATCAGGAGTCATAACAACATGTAAAACATAATCAGGAATATCCGCAATATTAACATTTTCATTATCTTTTCCTCCTGATCTTGCTTCAATTTCAGCTATCGTATTTGATGCCTTTTCAGCAACTAATGAATTAGAAGGATTATTACTATCCCAGTTATATCCAAGGCGTCTATCGTTAGGATTCATGTTTTGCGGAGTTACTGTTCTAAATTCAAATTGTACTTTACCATCATTTGTCCTGTTATTTTTTAGAACATATATACACTTTCCTACACAAACGGCTCGACAGTTTGGACAGCAATTTTCATTTACAGTAGATTTTGATAAAGCTTCTGCCCTACTACCTGCCTTTTCGCATTTATCCGCATCGTAAGATGTACTGCTACATACATAATATGCTCCTGCTTCTTTTACACAGTAGCTTTCACCTGTATCAGACGGAGGGCATATATCTTTTTTGCATTCTTCCCAGTTAGCGTGTTTGCCTCCAATATCACACTCATCTATAGTGCGAGTATTTCCATCTTTATCTACACAACTACTTTGAGATACGGCATATGTACACGCATATTCATTAATAGCTATTTCTTTGTCGGTATCAGAAGCATCAGAGCCTACACCAGAAGTAATTGGATATGAAGCTGAAGAACCTTGTAAATTTCTTGCGTATGTAGATAAGCTATTAGATTTTGAACTATAAATTCTTCCTAATTCTCCGCTATTATAAAAGGTTCCTACATTTTGAATGTTTAAAATATAAATATATGTTCCTTGTGGAGTATCTGCAGAAACTGGAACACCTGGAACCTGACTATAATTTTTGTTTAGTGTTGGATCTTCAAGATACTGTATTTTTATTTCTCCCGTTCCATGCTCAGTATAATAAACTAATCTTGTATCATAATCACCAGAGCCTACAGCAGCCTTATGAATATATTTTACTTTTGTAACGGGATGGCTTTCTGAGCCACAGTCAAATTGGGCAGTACTTTCATTATATTTGCACATAAAGAAGTCATAATTATCATAAGTTGAATCATCTAATGTGTGAAGTTCACCTGATTTACAAGAATAATCATCATTTATTTCGCCCGTACAGTATGTATTAACATATTGTTCCTCTCCTGAAAATAAAGATTCAATCTTTCCTTCTGAACCTAAAGAAGTACATTTTACAGAGCTATCTTCGGCACAATCTTCTGCTTTAACTTCTTCATTTTTTGCAAACATGATATCACAATTTCCATCACCACAGGATGTGTTTTGAACGTCTCCAATCCATTTATGTCTCGATGGATTAGTTGGATCAGGCTCATCATATGAATATTTAATTTCTGGATCATATTTATAAACCATATTCCAGAAGGCACTATCTTGATAGCCTTCGGATAAGGTTTCATAATTTTTATCGCCAACACAAGAGTTATATTGGTCAATTGTTTTTTTTAACTCTTCAACCAAATCTATAACGTCTTTTTGAGCCGCTTTTAAATAAGTTTTATAATCCTTTATTTTAGAGTTGAAATGGTCCTCTGCTTCAGTTTTCTTACATACTTCTTGATTATCACTTAATTCACAGCTAATATTATTATCACGTGATGCAGGTGCAACAGTAAAGTAGCTTATTGATCCCTGTCCTTGAACGGTTCCGCTTTCAACAGAATCGCTTTCGGCAGAAACATTAAGGTTTGTTTTAAATAATAAGCTTCCATCGCTAGAATATCCCCTTATGATGTAAGATAAACTTATTTCATCATCATTTCCTGAATTATCTAATCTATAGTTAAATCTAGTACCACTTCTTGTAATTGTTAACGATCCACTGGTAAAACTAGTTGTATAATGAGTTCCTTCATCTTTGAAATTACATGAAACACTGCCCTCAGTTTGATCTCCCATGATTCCATATCTTAACAATAGTTCATAATCATCTCTATCATCATTATTATATTTTTGAATAAGACTTTCAAGAGATTGGCTTGTGCTACCAATATCGCCATTTAAATTTTTATAAAATTGAATAACATTTTTACTTATTACATCATATTGTATAACTTTCCATGCATCCTCAGTTGATGTGTAAGAACCTTTAGTACATCCTGATGCAGTAAGGTTAACAGTACAACTTGCTTTATTACAATATAGTACATTACTTGCTTGAAGATCAGTATCAAAATCAAGATTTGCTAATACATTAAATACATTAAATTTATTAATAGCTTCAATTATTTTGTTTTCCGTTTCTTCTACTTTTTCATTAAATAGTGCATCATCAAATCTTGTTGAATAACAGTCTTGTTGCCCTTTCATAGAAAGAGTTATTTTAAAATATCTTCCTTCTTCAACTGTTTGTTTATATGGCACTCTTATTGAATATTGTTCCCTACATAAAATTGAACAATACGGATTATCGGCAACTGCATTAGCGTTTTTTTCATCTATTAATTTGTATGAATTATTTGCTGCATCGGCTTGCGCTCCAAGCAGGCATTTTTTTATATTAAACCCTTCACCTTCAATATAGCCTTCAAGAAATTTGTATTCTACTAGCCCATCTTTATCAGGGGTTAAACCATCTTTACAAATTTGTGGCAAAGTTGAATCAGGATAGCATATGTCACCCTCACATACTATAGGTGAGCAGGTATTTGAACACATTTTTGTGCAATTTTTCATAGGAATTTCAATATTTCCACTGTTTTCTCTTTGTGTCTTAGAAGCAACTAAAAATCTTTGATAATTGCCACTTTTTTTGCCACTATGCATTAACTCAGCACCAATTAAAGCAGAAGGATCTCTGTATACGTAGCTTAACATAGCTTTAACATCTTCACACTCGTCGCATTCTTCTTCCTCAGAAGCAGATTCAATTATAATAGTTCCTTTTATTTCAATAGCAATATATAAAGTTAAATTTTTTTTGCCATTTGAATCGGTAGTTACAGCATCACTAAATGTTTCAAAAACATTAGTGCCATAAGTAATAGGCGTTGAATAGTCATCAAAATTATTACTTGATTCTGTAGATATTCCAACTATAGTCGAAGTATAATTGCCAAAATTTGAATTATCAAATGAATTAAAAATAAAACTTCCCTCACTGGCGTCAAAATTAGTTAATTTTAGTGTAACTATCTTTTTTTGAATTACGTTCTTAGTAATTTGGTCAGGTTCATCAGATGGATTTTCTGGTGTAGATTGATTTAGATAAAATGGATCACCTGTGCCTTCTTCCGTAGCTCCTAAAACGTCAACAACTGATGTTTCAACATGAGCAAGCATATCATCCGTATACGATTCTTCTGCCTTTAAACCTATACGGTATAATATAGCAGCATCATGAATAACTTTTTCAGCATCAGCTTTTGCACTATCAGACAAGTTACTATGTGGAATTATATGATTCGGATCCGCATAAACGCCATCTTTTGCAAAGGATTCCGCCAATGCACTAAGAGCATTCATTGCAATATCTCTTTTAGATTTATATGCCCTATTAGTATGACCATCCCAAAAGATTCTTAAAGCAAACCCTTTAGCATACGAAAATAAGTCGCCAGTAGTTTGAAATTCACTATCATCAGATGGCATGGTTGTAATAATTTTGGCAAGACCATACTCTTCATTAGCTTTACTTGTATCCTCCATGAAAACAGAATTTACAATAAAGTTATCACCATCTCCATGTGCATATCCTGGATCCATACAATAAATATCATAGCTTTGGTGGTCTATCGTATATTCTGCAGTATAAATACTACTTGAATATGACCACCTTTCACCATTGTCAATAAAATATAAATTAACACTTGCGTTCTTTTTTCCCGTACGCTTAAATACTTCGTCTTTTGCAAAGGCATTAGCGTCAATGATTCCTATGCATAAGGTTAATAATGTTAAAGAAAGTAAAAGTATTTTTTTTAATATTTTCATAGTTTCCTCTTTTTTCTAATTATAATAATAGTTCCTATTACTAAAATAATTATTATTGCCATGCTCGCTATAATCACAAGTTTATATTTACCAATAAATTCAAGTAGTTTATCGAAGAAACTCTTTTGTTCGCTTTTTTTCTTTTCTTCTTGCTTTTTTATTTCGTTTTCTACTTTCTCAATAAATTCTCCGTAGGTAAAATCTTGGCTAAAAGTCACATATTCCTGACAAAGATAATAATCCGGGATTTCACTGCATATTGCATAATGTGAATATTCATTTACTCTCGGAGTTGTAATGTGAAAAGTTCTCACTTTTGTTCCCTCACATGATGTTTTATCTGAAGCATAAGCAGTAATAGTAAAATTATTTATTTGACTTACATCATCCCATCTTATTTTAAGAATGCCATCTTCACCAACTTCAGAAAAATAATATTTTTGACTCTTTTTAGTCACGCTATCTTTAACGTCGATATAAAAATTTTCACTAAGGTTTAAAACATTTACATTGATAAAAAGATCATAGATAGGATCGCACTCTTCGTCACCATCACAAGAATTTGGTTCTTGTTCGATAATTTCTTTATCAGACTCATATTTTACATTTATATTTTTAGCTTCCTTATTAAGGGCTGCTTGTTCTGCATAACTACATTTAGCATTAACGGAAGAAACTCCCAAAAATAAGGTAAGCATTGCTACTGTGCAAGATAATATTTTCTTATTCATTTTTATACCTTCTCTACTATCTTAAATTTTAACATAATGCAATCTTCTTTTCAATGATAAAGCGTAAAAAAGGTTAAACAAATTGCAAGAGTTTTTCCTTTATGTTATTATAAATATAATATAGAGGTTGAGCACATGAAAAGGTTTTTTATATTTCTGATTTTAGCTATCTTCTTTTTATTTATATATGCGTATTTTATCGATACTTCAGGAGTTAAAGTAAAAGAATATAAATATGAAAGCACATCACTACCAAAAGGATTTAATGATTTCAAAATAGTTCATTTTTCGGATTTTTTATATGAAAAACCAGATGATTTAAAGCACTTAGAACAAGTTATTAAAAAAATCAATGAATATACACCTGATATTGTTGTGTTCACTGGAGATCTTTTAAAAAGCAAAATAAATGATAAAGATAAGAATGATCTAATTAATCTATTAAAGGGTTTAAAGCCAGAATTATTTAAGTATGCCATTTCGGGTGATAATGATCCAGATGATATAAAGGATATTTATGATGCCGCGGGTTTTAAATACTTAGATAATAATGCTGAATATATCTTTAATGAAGATGTAGAGCCTATTGTTATTGCCACACAAGATTTATCTCAAGAAGCCATGCAAAATATTAATGAACTTGAATATAAATTTGCTATAACACTTATTCACAAGCCTGATGACTATGATAATTTGGCTTTATTGGGTGCAGATAATTTAATTTTGGCTGGCCATAGTCTTGGAGGCCAAATAAGAATTCCTTTCTGGGGTGCTTTAATAAAGAAAAATGGAGCTACCAAGTACTCTGATGATTATTATCAAGCTGATAATAAGACTATGTATGTATCATATGGAATCGGTACAGAAAAAACCCCTTTTAGATTATTTAATAAACCCTCTATTAATGTTTATCGTTTATATAGCAAATAAAAACATAGTATTATAAAAATTCTACTATGTTTATATTTTTCTTTAATTTTTCAATTAAATCTTCTTTTTCATATTTCATAAAAATATCTTTGAAATTACTATTATCCATTAAGAAAATATCATAATATTTTATAAATATTGCTTGATAATTAGTTACTCCTAGTTCTTTTAAATAATTAATATTTTCTGAAACTAATTTTTTTTGACTTTTAATTATTTCTAATAATTTTTCGGGAGTATTGTCGATAATTTCATCAATATCATCTTTGCTAAAATTTAACTTTTCTAAAAACTTCATGCTGCCCTCCGTTGATTATCAGTATCTAAATCAAATATTTTTATATATTCTAACTCTTCTTCAATAGCCCCTCTTAATTGAGCATCTTCTTCTTCAGAAATATTCTTTCCATAAGTAATTGCATAATATAATATATCGCTATCTGAAGGTACTTCAGCAACAATAAGTTTAACTAAATTATCAGAAATACTTTCTGAAACTTCCGTTATATTATAAACAGTTGTTAAAATACGACGAATAGAACTTGCTAAATTTTCGAATCTTTCAAAAGTTTCATCAGTTAAAGCTGTTAATTGAGGACTGCCTAATATTTCATCATATGGTCCATTTGCGGTACTAGCCTTTTTCTTGTTATTACCATCTTTTTTACCATTGAATGAAGCTGTAAGATTGTCTAAATCTAAAACTCCTGTATATTCCATGGACTCATCTTTATTAATTGCAACTTCATCAGTTGCTTGTTTAGCATCACTGTCACTTTTAGGTGATGAGCCTTTCTTTTTATCTTTACCTTTATTTCCTTCAGAGTTTTTGCCAGTCTTTTCAGCTTGGTTTTTTGGCTTCTCTTCTTTAGCATCTTTTATAGCGGTATTTTTTGGCTCAGCAGCATTAACTTCTTTGGCTTTTTCTGAAGTAAAATCTATTACCCCAAACTCAGCTTCAAAAGCTCTTTTACTATATGCAAATTTGGCATATTTTCCCTCAGGGGATTTATATTCTTTGCCAGCTTTTCTTAAATATAATATTCTATTAACATTGTCTTTAGGAATCATTCTTGTTGGATCATCAACGTACATTTTTAGTTCGCCGATTTTTTCCATTTCTTCAACAGCATTTTTGATATATGAAAAACCCATAGCTAGAACTTTTAAATGAGTAGGTCTTAAGCTAATGCCTTTTTCTTTTAAATATTTTACCGTTTGGATTATTTCTTCTTCAGAAACTAAATCTTCTCCTGTAGTAGGATCTTTAGCTACCAAAGTAGCCAAAAACTTAGGAAGAGTAGTCATCATCTCTTCCGTATAATCCAAAGCTTTAATTTTTCGTGCTATGTTTTCCATATAACAACCTTTCTAATATGCCATTAAAGGAACGTTTTTAGGATCTAATCCACTATCTTTCAACATTTTTATTGTAGTATTTAATTCTTCTAATGAATATTTTACTAATACATTAGGATTTAAATAAATATCTTGAGGTTGTTTTCCTACCTCTATTAAGGTATCTATCTTGGCTTTTAATGATTCATCATATAAAAGTTCAATATTATCGATAAATACATCTTTATTAATTCCTTTTGCTTCCATAACTTTAACGTTGTCCCTAAATAATTTGGCATTAAAATGTTCTTTTAATTTATTAAAATCATTATTCGAAAAATCTAAATAATCAAAGCCAATTTCGGTTAAAATATTTACTAAATCTTCTTTAGCATTATTTTTGTCATCAGCAGTTTCACCTTCTGGTTTAGTCTCGCCTTTTTCAGGAGCTTCACTAGTAGCATTAGCTTCATTTTTAGATTCTTTGCTAGCATCAATTATGATATCTTCAATAAGTGGTTTATCTTCTTTTTCATCAGTAAGTAAAGTTTCAGGTTCTTCGTCAGAATCTAACTCACTGCCACTTATAGGTCGACCATTAAATGCTTTGTCATACAAAAATAGTCCATCTTCGGGAAACATCATTAGTTTAGCAGCTTCTCTTTGTTCTTCATCAGTAAACTTAAATTCAGAAAGGAGTGAAGTTATTTCATCTCTAGTTATATTAATGTTGGAACTTAAAGCTAATTCAAAGTATTTATTAAGTTTTTCTTGATTAGCTAAAGCTTCATCACGACGAATACCTAATTCTTCAATTTTAGCTATAGCTTCATTCATTTCATCTTCAACTTTGACTAATTCTTCACCAGCTTTTTTCTTTTCGGCAGCGACTTTTTCTAAAGTAAGAGGTAATGTATTTTCAACTTTTCTTTTAATTGCTTCAGGATCAAATTCAATATGTAAGTGATCAATAACTGTTGAAAATTCACTTTTCTTAATAGTAGCTAAAGCATTTTTTAATTTTTCGCCTTCGTCCGCTAAAACAGTTTCCTCAGCAGTTAATTCTCCTATTTTTTCTTGTAATTCTGCTTTAAGAGCACTAGTCTTATCACGTGTATGTTCTGCGCTTTCCCTCTCTCTATCCATGGAAACAAGTACCACGCTATCCTCACCACGTAAGTTATATAGCTTATCTAATAATCTAGTCGTATCTGAACTTAACATTTTCATATAACTACTCCCTCTATTCTATGTCATTATAACACATTTAAAATTGGATTGTAAATATTATTTTACAAAATAAAAGGCTTCGAATAAAAAGCTAGGTTATAACCCTTAGCAAAATAAATCTATCAGAATATATTACTTTTAGAAGAGGTGAATTTTTTGAAAAAGAAATATAGTGTTCTTATGATATTGGGACTTGCTATTATTGCTATTATAGCTCTTGGTTTTAGGCTAATTAATAATAAAAATAAGGATGATGATAAAAATAAGATTACTTTAGGAGAAGTAACTCACTCGGTATTTTATGCTCCCCTTTATGTTGCTATTGAGGAAGGATATTTTGCTGATGAAAATATCGATTTAGAGCTTGTACTTACGAGTGGTGCTGATAAAGTTAGTGCTGCGGTATTATCTGGTGATGTTCAAATTGGTTTTGCCGGAGCTGAAAGTGCCATCTACGTCTATGACAAAGGTGAAAAGGATTACTTACAAATATTTTCAGGTTTAACTAAAAGAGATGGTCAATTCATTTTAGGAAGAAAAAATATTAAAGATTTTACTTTAGAGGACTTAAAAGGCAAAGAGATTCTTGTGGGAAGAGCATCAGGAATGCCAGCATTAAACTTTTTAAATGCTTTAAAAAAAGCCAATATAAATCCAAATGATATTAACATAAATTACTCTGTTGATTTTGCAGCACTATCTGGAAGCTTCATTGGTGGCGAAGGAGACTTCGTTAACCTATTTGAAGATAGTGCAATGATAATCACTGTCTAACTCCATATATAAATTTACAAATTTCATATATACTACTGCCAAACGTTCATTACTGGCTATAATTTCATTTATTTCATCAAACAATATCTTTTTCTAAAATATTAGTTATGTATTCTAATGAATCAAATAAACTATCAAAAGGTATATCACTAGAATATGGAGCGGTAATTTGATAATTTTTCCATAATTTAATAAGTGATTCATTAGATTATTATTTCCTTTTGCTTTTTTTGAAATAATTGTTTTTAATTTAGCTTTGTTCACCATAATAAAATCTCCATATATTCACTTACTTTCTTTTCAATTTTCATAATCTTGGCATATCTTGTAAGCTTACTCAAATTTTTGCTTTTACTTCTAGCATAATCTTTAAGTGCTTTTGCAAATATTTCACCATCAATTTTGTTTTTATTTTTGATAATATCACAAATAGTTCTTTCAACATCATAGGCTTTAATTTTCATACCAAAAGGAGATGTAATTTCTACTACTCCTAAATCTAAAATTTTTCTATTTACAAAATTAATAATTACACTCTTATCTTTTTGTAAAACTCCATTATAATCATTAGGCAAGGTAATGTTATATAAAAGAGGTGTGCGATCTGATAAATTATGCAGATATAAAGCAGTAGCCATTGAAAATCTAGCATTTTTACTTTTAGAAGCAATTTTATAATATTCATCTTCTATATAATTTGGAAGTCCATAATAACCTTTTGAGATTCTTACCAAAATTCCCTTCTTTACCATATTTGTTAAAAATTTTTTATCAATGCCATTATTTACAGCTTCCTTTGTTGTGATATAACCATTATTTTTTTCAACAATTTTTAAAATTTTATCATAATTCATAATTTTATATCATTCACTTTCCAACTGAAATTTTATCATTTTTCAGTTCAAAAGTGAATGCCTTTTTTATTTTTTTATAATAACTTTAATTATTAGGATTGGAAAAAATATTTATGAAGTTCCCCTGTTTTATCGTTTTGTCAGTGCCGCCAAAACGATAATTTATACTTTTATTACCTTAAAATAATTAAATAACAAAAAAAGAGGAATTAATCCTCCTATGACTTTAAGCCCTTTAACATTTCGTACATATTATTATAACTTTTAGCTTTTACCTTTCCACTTAATATATTTTCTCCCTCTTGAATAGCCTCTAATAATTCTCTACTTGGTTTAGGATTAACTACTTCGAAAGGTACACCATCTTTGTTAATTAATTGTTTAATTGCCATATTTATATATGTACTCATATCTAAGCCTAATTTACTTAAAATAGCAGTTGCTAGCTCTTTGTCATTTCTGTCAATTTGAACACTTATTGTAGTTGTTAGACTTTCCATATAACACCTCTTTCACACTAAAATGATAACACTTTTTATACTATACATATTCTAAATTTTAATCATTTTTGTAATTTATAAACAATGTCTCTCGATTTTCCTTCTTTAATAAGTAAATCTTTTGCAACCATTACATTTAATAAATCAATAGATGCATTTTTCTTAATATTTAATAAATTTTCTACTTTTTCTCTGGTTATAGTATTATTTTCCTTTAAATAATCAAATATTTTTTGATAATCAGAATTTACTGACATCTTTGGCAATATTACTAAAAAACTATTAGGAGCTACTCGAAATTCTGGCATTTTATCGGCATTTTTATATAATTCTAATATTCTGGGAATACCACTACCATAGGCTTCAACTAAACCTAATCGATGGAAAACACTAATAAGTTTAGGATTTCTTGAAGATGAAGAACCTAGTTTTATGTCATCAATCGTTAATCCTTTAACAAGACCTCCTAGGCTTAGTATTTCAATTCGATCAGTAAAAATATGAACTAAAGTACTACCGGGAATTTCATAATCACGATGGCCAATAGAATTAAGTAAACATTCTCTAATGCTTTCTATTGGATAATCATAATTTTCAATTCTTTCCATGCCCTCAATTTTACCGCTTACTTTATTATTCAATTTCAAATAATTTTCAGCTTCTTCTAATTGTTGTAAGACACTGCCTTTAGCAGTTTCTTTCATATCTAAAAATTCTTTTTTAGTATTATCGGTATAAACAGCCATCTTTATTGTGTATGGACACTGATCAGATAATAATAAGCCTAGATTAGTATATTTACCTTTATCATTTATGATATTAAGAATTCTCTTTTCTTTATCGCCAAAGGCAATTTTCTTTTCATCAAATATTCTTTGAGTATATAAAAAAGTTAAATCTTGATTTATGCTTATATTTTTTTCAAAAGTTATTCCCGAAGATTCAATAATCATTTGTCTTATGCTTTCATTTGTTGCATGTTGCGTAGTAGCACCTAATCTAACATATACACCCTCTGGAGTCATTCCTTTATTTTTAAGATAATATGGTTTACTCGTTCCTTGCAGTACTTCTACAATAATAATATCTTTGCCTTCTTGCTTTTCAATTCGGGGAGATACTAAAAAACTAATATCAGGTTCAATACTATCATGAAGTTTACTACTAACTTTATCTAATTCTTTTCGAACATTTTCTACACCATAAACACTGCCATCATCATTATAACCAATGACAATAGTTCCACCACTTGAATTACAAAAAGCTATAACTTCTTTTACTAGGGAATCATTAACTTCTCTTTTAAATTCTAACTTATCACTTTCGTTCATTTGTTTCACCTACTAATAGTATATTACCTTTTTAAAAATCCTTCAATATTTTCGTTTAAATTCGTTTATGAATTGTTAAACGAATCAGAGAAAAGTCCAATTTTTAGGGCTTTTATTCGTTTAAATTCGTTTATTTATAGCCGATAGTGAAATGATTTTCCCAGATAAATAATGGTTGGCATATTATATGCAAATATAGCAATTTACTTGATATTTCACTATGTATCTTCTTGTTCCCGTAGTATTATAGCCTCTTTTAAACTCATAATTTTTGCTTATAAAATTTTTGTAATTTTCCATGCCAGGAATGACAGCATGTTGCACTTCATTTTCTAAAAAATCATTTGAAAAATTTAAAAAGAATTTTAATTCCAAGTTTTCTTTATTACTATTTCTCTTGGAAACAATTATTTTATCTAATAATAATTCCATTATCTTATTTTTTGTATCCTGCTCATTTATTTTTTGTTTTATTATTTTCTCTAGCTTTTTGTTTTTGTCGCTTATATCATCATAGTTTTGTTTTGTTCTCTCTAAAAGAGCAATATCCTGCTCAATACTAGTCAGTTCTTTATTACATTCACTATTTCTAAGATTAAACTCACTATTTGATAAATTACCTTCAATATTAAGTTCTAGTAATTTATCTTTTTTAGAGAGTATTTTATCCATTTTCTTTTTTAGTTCATTCATTTTGTTATCAACATCAGCATTCTTTTTATTGTTTTCATATAATTCCCGTAAAATATCATTAACATTAGAAAGCTCTATTTTAAGATCTCTTATAATGTCATCAAAAATAGCATATATTTCACTTTCTCTAATATTAGGCAAATCACATGCTTTCTTGCCCTCTCTTAAATGTTTAGCACAAATCCAAGTAACATCTTCACTTACTGTACATTGTCTTCTTCTATGAAATACTTCATTATGTTCAGCACAATATATTTTGGCAGATAATGGATACCTATTTTGATACATAATTTTATCTTTTTTATAATCTTGACCAAATCTTTTATTTCTGCGTTCTAATCTTTCATTAGCTCGCTCCCATAAATTATCATCTATAATGGGAGGTATCCTAATTTTATCTTCATATATTATCCAATCTTTGGTAGGAAGAAGTTTTACCTTTTTAGTCATATAATCAATAATTTCTGATTTCTTTCCGCAATAATATCCTTTATACTTAGGATTTCTTAACATTCTTGCAAGAGTTGAAGCACCCCACTTTTTATTCTGACAGGTTCTTAAGCCTTCATTATTAAATTGTTTTGCTATTTTAGTAAGTGATACTCTATCAACAGCATATAAACTATATAATCTTTTAACGAGATTTGATTCCTCAGGAATAATATATAAATTTCCTGTAACTTTATCCTTTTTATAGCCATATAACATATCATTTCCTAATATAATTCCATTTTTAATAGATCTATTCATACCAAATTTAACTCTTTCGGATAATCTTCTAATTTCATCTTGGGCCATAGAAGCCATTATCGTAAGTCTAAGTTCGGAATCTGGTAAAGCAGTATTAATGTTATCATTAACAAATAATACTGCTACACCATAAGAAAGTAGCTCTCTTGTATACTTAATACTATCTAAAGTATTTCTTGAAAATCTTGATATTTCTTTTGTAACAATTAAATCAAACTTTCCACTTCTAGCATCATCTATCATTTTCATAAAGTTATCTCTTTTATAATCAGTAGTACCACTTACACCATCATCTATATATCCAGGTACATAAGTCCAATTTTCATTGTTTTTAATCATTTCGTCAAAATGTTCTACTTGATTTCTTAAAGAACTTTGTTGTTCTAGATGATCTGTTGATACTCTTGAATAATCAGTAACTCGGAGTTTCATTGCTGTTAAAGAAACTCCCATATTTAATTGTTGTCTAACAGTATATAAATCCATTTAACATGCCTCCTATTCAGCAAGAGAGTATCACCTTAATTTTTTAATGTTAAATGTATGAATCTTATGATATTTTTGATGTTGCAGACTTGACTTTTTCTAATAATTTTTCTTCTGTTAATTTAAAGATATGATAAGGTATTTTTTGGTCATTATACATACTTTTATTTACAATTAAAGCAATTTCTAGGTATAATTCATATTTACTATCTAAAAGCTTATGAATAATAATCAGCCCCTTAATTAAAAATATGCACTAAACTTTTGTTAATAACTATTTGATATCTTTTGGTTTTTAAATTTCCAATTGATAAAGAAAGGCCCTCGACAGTGCAAAATTTAGACAAATAAAAAACCGAGTATCAACCCTAAGGTTGGATGCTCAGCCAAAAAAAATATTAAAATAGTAATTTTCCGAGTTTTATTTTTATTTTTAAGATTTTCTTTATACATTTTTAAAGAAATATTTTGAATGTTAATATTATAGCACGCCAAAGGAAAAAGCAAACGCTCATACTTCTAAAACTTTGAATTATCTTTTTTCTTCATATACAGAAATCTTGTTTTTTACTTGAGAAATTCTATAATAACAAGACGCCCAAAATACATTATACTAAAATCAAATAAGTTCTATGTTAACAGCTCCTATTTGAGTAGGGTTGGAATCCAAGACAAGGCCATTAAATGTAATTCTAACTTTATTTCCAACTATATAGAAATCATTCGTTCCATCTGTTGGTCTTGTCACTTTCATAGTAACCTTATCATCTTTCTTTAAAGAATTACTATCTTTTAAAACTTCTACTGTAATATAATCTTTTTCTGCAACAATAATTTTTGCTTCAAATACATCTTTTGACTCATTAAATT
>CANQFJ010000016.1 GCA_947598485.1 uncultured Bacilli bacterium
CCCGACACTTAGTACTCATCGTTTACGGCGTGGACTACTAGGGTATCTAATCCTATTTGCTCCCCACGCTTTCGTGCCTCAGCGTCAGTAACAGCCCAGCAAATCGCCTTCGCCACTGGTGTTCCTCCTAATATCTACGCATTTTACCACTACACTAGGAATTCCATTTGCCTCTACTGTACTCAAGCCTGCCAGTTTATAAAACGAACCGAAGTTAAGCTTCGGGCTTTAATTTTATACTTAGCAAACCGCCTACGCACCCTTTACGCCCAATAAATCCGGATAACGCTCGCCACCTACGTATTACCGCGGCTGCTGGCACGTAGTTAGCCGTGGCTTTCTTGAATGGTACCGTCAAGTAAGAATCATTTCCTAATCTTACAGTTCTTTCCAAACAACAGAACTTTACAACCCATAGGGCCTTCATCGTTCACGCGGCATTGCTCGTTCAGGGTTGCCCCCATTGACGAATATTCCTAACTGCTGTCTCCCGTAGGAGTCTGGGCCGTGTCTCAGTCCCAGTGTGGCCGATCAACCTCTCAGTTCGGCTACGCATCGTTGCCTTGGTAGGCCATTACCCCACCAACTAGCTAATACGCCGCAGGCCCATCTCTAAGCGAAGCTTTAAGGGCTTCTTTACTCCGTAGAGCACATTCGGTATTATCAGTCGTTTCCAACTGTTATCCCCAACATAGAGGCAGGTAACCCACGTGTTACTCACCCGTTTGCCACTAAGCGGAAAATCCAAATCCAAGAAATCCGTTCTTTGTGCAAGCACTTCAAATTTCAATCTCTTCATTGGGCCGCTTCGTTCGACTTGCATGTCTTAGGCATGCCGCCAGCGTTCATCCTGAGCCAGGATCAAACTCTCAATAAAAAAGATTTATAATTAAACCTTATTGTTTTCGTTTGATCTAAGCTACTCAAATTGACTTGTGTTTTTACTCAGTTTTCAAAGATCATTCTGCAGTCCTTTTTTCAACTGCACGATTAATATATCAAACAAAAAGTTTAAAGTCAACAAAAAATTCACATTTTTTAAAAAAAATCGTTAATTTGTCATTTTTTGCCTTATTTTTGCACTTTTTTAATGATATCTACTATAATATATTCACTATTATTTTAAATATTACTATTATTTTCTTTTTCAGCAACTATATCTTTATAAATATCAAAATACTTTTCAATTATTTCCTTTTGAAAAGGAATATCCTTGTTTTCTTTCATCTTTATAAGCCTATTTAAACTATCTTGAACAATTATATCTATTTCTTCACTATATTTCATTGCCATCTTATGGTATTTATATTCATTTTTATCTAAAACTTTAAAAGACCCATCAGGAAATATCCTTAAATCTAAATCATAATCAATATATTTTATTATATTACCATCAATAACATAAGGTGAAGCAATATTGCAATAATAGAATAAACCGTATTTTTTTAATTGAGCCAAAATATTAAACCATTCTTTTTTATAGAAAAATAATATTGCAGCCTCTTTTGTACGATGAGATCGCCCATCATTTTCTGTTAGCTTTACTCTATTATTAGCGCATACTATGTAATCATCGGTAATGTCAAGGACAATTGCCTCACCGCTTATTCTATCGATTTTGCCATTATGTTTATAACAATGAATTGCTAATTTATCTCCTTTTTCCATATTTAACCTCTTTAATATTATAGCTTTAATCACGTTAATAGGCAAACAAAAAGCTACTTTAACTAAGCAGCTCTATTGCTTTGTTTAGTTGATTATCTATAATTTGTTGGATAATTGTTGGATTTTCCTTATCATAAATATATTCATTTTCAACTACATAATCAGGAATAATTCCTATTTCATCAATGCAGTTTTTATTAGGCATAAGCCATCTTGAAGAAGTATATTTTACCATATCATTATTATTTAAAGATATTGTATGTTGAACTTTGCCTTTACCATAAGTCTTTGTTCCTACTAAAGTTGCATTATAACTATATTTTAAAGCACCTGTTAATATTTCGGCAGCCGATGCTGTAGAGCTATTAACAAGAACTACAACTGGTACATCCAACATCTCAACCGTTTCGTCTTTTTCTTCTTCTAACTCATTTTTATTTTCTAGATAATATATTATTTTACCTTTCTCTAAAAATAAAGATGCTACACTTTTAGCCTGATCAAGAAATCCTCCTGTATTATTTCGCAAGTCAATAATAAGTTTATTCATTCCTTGTTTTTTTAAATCACTAATTGCATTAATACTATCATTATATAATTTTGTAGAGAAAATAGACATTTTGATATAGCCAATTGAAGTATTTTCAATCATTTTATATTCTACTGGAGATATATCAAACTCTTCAACTTGCATACTGTATTCAAGATTTTCACCATTTCTTTCAATATTTATAATGACATTTTCTCCATTTTGCTTAATTAAATCAGATATTTCATTACTGTTCAAATCTTCTACTTCTTTACCATTAATATTCTTTATTTTATCGCCTAGCTTTATGCCACTGCGATCAGCAGGAGAACCACTAGCAATACTTATAACCTCAGAGTCCCTGATAGTTATACCAATACCTGTATATTTTCCATTTAATTCTTGCTTCAAGGTACTGGCATTATCGCTATCTAAGTACGTGGTGTAAGTTTCATCTAAATAGCTTGTCATCGCATCAATAGCACTATCTATCATCGCCTTTTTATTAATGTCTTCATAATAATCATTTGTTAATTTATCATAGACATCAAGAAATTGTTGAACATTTTCATCTAAGACCAAATCAGTATAAGACGTACCATTAGCACTTAATGAACTAGTAACTATAATACCCGTAGTAATTGCCGAAATAATTGAAGTTGTTATAATAATAATTATTACATGAGATAATCTGTATCCTTTTTTATTCATTCCTAGTCTCCCATATTAATAATATCATTATTAATAAAAAAAAGAAAGCCGAAGCATTCTTTATTGTAAAATAGATTCTATTGTTTCAATATCCTCTATATATCTTGTTACTCTACCTTTTTGAATCTCAAGTAATGTAACTTCTCCAAAAGCGAAATCCTCAACCTTTTGCGCCTTCGGATTACTTTCTTCTTTTGCATATTCCTTATTAAGAGGATTACTTAGATCACAAAAGAATATTTTTTCATGTTCTTCTTTATCATTATATTGTGTAATTAGAGTTGAATAATATATAGCATTTACAGAATCAGCATCATATACCATAACATAATATTTACTATATTGATTTCTATTAAGTATCATTCCTACATTTACTTTATTATAATCAATCTCAGCTTCTGTAGATGTATTGCTTGTATTAGTATTACCTTTGTCATCTTTAGATACTAAACTAGATATTAAATAAATAGCTAAAACCAATAATAGTATTACTATAAAAATAATTATAAATCTATGTAAAGTTTCACCCTCTTCTGTACGAATTTTAGGTTCTTTTATCTTTTTCGCTTTTGTTTTTGCTTTAACTTCATTTTCATTTTCTGTTTTCTTTGCTTTAATTTTTGCCATAACACATCTCCTATGGCTTATTATATAATAAAATACTCTTCTTTGACAAGAAAAAGCCACTATTTTGTGGCTAGGGTTGTTTTACTATTTCCTAAAGAAGAGGCAATACTTACCATTTCATCAATCGATAAATCATTACTAGCTAAGTAATAATCTACATTGCCACTTGTCCAATACATTGAATTACTTGATAAAGCAGCAATAGTATCATTAAGCATTAAAGGCTCTCCATAGACTGGTATTATTTCATGGCTATTTTCAACTTTAGCGCCTTCCTCAACAATCACAAAGTTTTTATCACCTGTAAATGTAAGAATAACTCTACTATCAGCATCACTAGTTACCACTTCAGAACTGTTGAGATAAGTATTTGATGGCATATATAAAGGATAAATTGCATCCTCTATGTTACTCATAGTTGTTTTACTTTCACAATTTTCTTCATTTTCACATGTATCATCACTAATATAATTTTCTAATTTAAATTCATCTTCTGATATATTAGCCTTTAAATCAACAGTATCAAATTCAATTTTAATATTTGGTAAATCAGAGTCACCATATACTTCAACTTTTGATAATTTTCCATCTTTTGTTAAATATATTTTTTGATACTTTAATTCTTTATTATTAGGATAATCTACTTTAACTTCAATAACATTATCCTTAACTTTAACATCTTTATCATTTTTAATATCCTTAACTAAAGAAGATAAGATATAGCCTTGTGATGAATTATCAGGCCAATTACTATCAAACTTAAAGCTTTTATTAAGTGATGGTGTAACAACATATAAGCCTTCAGAATTTTTAAGAATAATTTGTTCATGATTATTGGTAGTATTTATCATTTTAACTTTATAATAATCTTTTAAATACATTACATCAATATCATAATTAAATGTTTCTTCACCCGAATTTAACTCCATAGATCCTGCTAAATGATAAGCTTTACTTTTTTCAACACTTTTTTGAAAATCTTTTATAACATTATTAGCGTTATCTTTAGAACAGCCTACAATGCAAAGGCATAACAATAATAACAATATTTTCTTCATTTATTCACTTTCCTTTTCTAATTAACTATATTTTTATTAATTTAAAATATTCGTGTATAAAATATGATAAAAGTTTAATACTAATATCAGAAAGGATAAGTATGGAAACATTTTATAAAATAACTTTACTACTTACCATTATTGGTGCAGTAAACTGGGGTTTAATTGGATTTTTTGATTTTAACCTTGTGGAATCATTATTCTCACAAAGTGAAACTATTTCTTCAATCATATATGGAATTGTAGGAATATGTGGATTAATTGACATAGGTCTATTCTTTACCCATATTGGTGGAGAAGCAACAAAAAACAGATCAAATTAACTGATCTGTTATTTTTTTTATTCTTTTGATATTCGAACCGTAATTGTTGATGAAACAATATATGAAAGTAAAGGATTATCACTATCTATCTTAACTTCGACATCATGATCACCAACACCTTTTCCTGTCAAATCAACATATGCTTTGATGTTGTCTGCTGTTATACCATCAAGGACGGAAGTAACGCCTTTAGCGGTTACCGTTATACCATTTTGTGATAATATATTTGGTTTTAAACCACTTCCTAAATTTCGAGGTGTTATATCGGTTATAACAATTTCTTTTTGATCTTCATTACCAAAAGTTAAAGATACAGAAATCGTTGACTCAGACATATATCTAACACCCGTCGGTTTTGATAAATTAACTGTATATGTCTTAATATTTTCCGTTCCTTCACCATCAACATTAATAGTAACAGGAATAGATTTTAAGTTTGAAATGACTTCCTCACTACCATAAACCGTTAATGTATATTCTTTACTATCTTTATTATTGATAAGAACAGAAGCTATCGCCTTACCAGGAACTAGTGTACCCTTAGTCTTAATTTCAATTGGAATTTGCGCAGAATAACTATCAAGCTCTACAGTCGCATCTAAGGTACCTGGTACAATCTCAATATTATTTAAAAGCTTTCCTTGATTGTCATAAGCCACTAACTTAACATTGCTGATTGCATATGTTCCAGCATCAGTTAAATCTGAATCGCTTAAATCTACTAAAGCTTTAACCGAAGCAATCTTATCAAGGGCACTTTCGCTACCCTTTACTACTACTTCTGATTTAGATAAAGTTACTTTCTTAACGCTAAGTTTAGAATCTAACTTATCTTGATTAATAAGTTCGTATTGAACTGAAGCGATTGAGCTTACCTTATTTTTAATCATAACAGATACATAAGATGGATCAAGTTTATAATTTAAATTATCAATATTTTTAGAATAAGTAAAGTAAACTTTATAAGCTGCATCTGAAGCAGTATATTCTGTTAAATCTAGTGTTACTTCATATTCTCCTAATTGTTTAGATAGATAAATATCACTTTTTCTACCTGTTATAGTAATATCTACGGTCTCAGGTACCCCTTCAACTACATATGCTTCTTCATTATATTTTAACTTAACAGGAACATCATTAATAACTTCAGCATTATTTTGAACTAATGTTACTACTTTAGAGTCTATTAAGAAAAATAACCCCACGGCAAGAGCCAAAGATAAATATATTAAAAATGTTGGTCTATTTAAAATTCTATCTAAAAAGTTACCATTTTTTCTTAAAAGATTTTGAATGTTATAAACAACTCTACTAATAGGAACAACTATGCAACGGTCTAATAAGCGATAAAGAGCTCTAAAAAACTTACGCATCTTCTTCACCTTCACTTTCTTTTTCATCTGAGGCAAAGAATATTTCTGATTTTGGACTTAATTCATCAAGTAGCATAGTTCTCATTTCTTCATTTGTTAAATTATAATGAAGTTCACTATCCATTGCTAATGACAATCTGCCTGTTTCTTCTGAAACTACTACTGCAAGAGCATCACTTTCTTCAGCAATTCCCAATGCAGCTCTATGCCTTGTTCCTAAACGTTTTGATAAGTTTTGATTAACACTTGTTTTAAATACTGATCCAGCACAAGTAATACGATCTCCTTGAATGATAACACCACCATCATGAAGTGGAGAATTAGGGAAGAAAATAGTTTCTAATAAAGAGTCATTAATATTAGCATATATTTTTGTAGAATTACTAATGTATTCTTGTAATGAAACTTCTCTTTCAATTACAATTAATGCTCCAATACGATTTTTCTTTAACCAGTCACAGGCTTTCATAATTTCATTAACTACTTTTTCTCTTTCATCAATAGTTAAAACTTTATGTCTTCCTAATAATTGGGTACGGCCTAATGATTCAAGAACACTTCTTATTTCTGGTTGGAAAATAACTATCAGTGCTAATGGTCCCCACTCTACAACATATTCCAATAGTACACCAACAGTATATAAGTCTAGTAAGTCACTAATAAGTTTAATCAATAAAATAATGATTACACCCTTGACTATCAATACCATTTTTATATTATTTTTAACATTTTTTAAAATAAAATAGAAAAATATCCATACAAAGCATATATCAATTATTTTTGTAATAATATTCCATATAAGCGATAAATTCATCGTTACCTCCTTAGCTTTTCTATTATACCAAATACATCTCGAAATAAAAAGACCATGAGATTTTTTTGCTTAATTTTTATTGATTCGTATTTATATTCTCATCATTCCCAGGGTTATTATTTATGTTAGAAGTATTTTGAAAATTATTGCCCAAATTATCCACAGGGATATTTGATTCAATATAAGGAAGAATCGTTTGGGATACCATGCTTTCTCCCTGTTCTTGTGGTTGAGCTACACCAGGCGCTATATTTGGCATGATAGTATCAGTAATTTGTGCAGTTCCTGCAGCGGTTTGAGCATATTGATTGTTCCAAGTTTGATCTAAATTATTTTGACTAACGTTATCAAAACTTTCGACAGGTATGGGACTTATGCTAACGTTCTCTTGTACAGGCACTGTATTATTTTGATAGTTTACGGCTGCCACATTATTAAAATCATAATTTTGTTCTAATGGTTGCTGAGTAGTATTAGCTACTACACTATTTTGCCAAGAGCTATCAACATTTTCTCCATTTGAAAATTTAGTATTTAAAGGGACATTATTTTCTACTGTGTCAGAAGATTTATTTTTATTCTTTTTCCCTTTTTTTATCTTAGAACTATCACGTTTTATATTTAGGGATATTTTACTACCAAAAATGGGAGTAACTTCAGCATCTTTACGCGTTTTTTTATCAACTAGATAGCCAATTAAAGATAACACCAAAAAAACAGATATTATAACAAATATAATATAATTATTTGCTATTACACCTAGTATCTCACTAAAAATCCCCATATTAACTCACCACTATTGATCCACCATTAGAAGGCAAAATTTGAATAAAAGTATTACCATCATTTACTTTCAATTCAGTTCCGTCTTCTAAAGTATATTTAGTTTGGGCAGTTCTACTGCTTTTTGACCACTTAATGTTTATAACTTTTCCTTCACTTATAAAGTAGCCATTACCACTACCGATATTTTCAACTTTAATTCTATTTTTTTCATCATTTGGTATATTATAACAATTTACTTGATAGACAATAATATTCTTTGCAGTAACTTGAGTATCAGTTTCATGATCTATATTTGCTTGATTATTCAAATTATATCTTTTATAAACTTTTTCAGTTTCATCGTACAAATAAGTAACTTGAGTATAATTAGAGTATGTTAGAACGACTTTTAAGGCATCAGAATAGGATTCTTCTTTAGAATAATCTACAGAATCCGTTGAGTAATTTAATAATGAATCTTTATCAGATGTCATTCTATATCCCTTTTGTTCAGCTGTAGCTTTAATATTTGCCATACTAGAAAAACCAGTATGCTCATATGCAAGGCCGGCAGGATACTCACCAGGTTGTAAACGATAGAATCCTTGATCATATAGCCCGTTTATATTATTAACACCAAGTTTAGGAATATCAATTTGTGCTTGAGGAGACCAACCCCAGTGAACATATATAGCATCATTTTCTAATGCATAATCAAGATAGTAGTCTCTAGCACTTCTAATGGAACCTAATTTTTCAACATCAGCATCTTTAAAAACAGCCATTAGCCTAGTAATTCCGCCTTCTGCTAAAAGCTCATAAACTATATAGGCTTTAGATATTCCTGATTGAACAGTTCTTGCTTCATTTATATTATTTATCATGACGGCAATTGGCCGAGAATCAGATTCAAGATCAATAATACTTAATTTTTTATTTTCTTGAACATTTTCTTTTTCTGTGACATTATTACTTTTATTATTTGGTTTTTCATTTTCTTTATTTTTTGCATTTAATATTAATGCAATAGCAGCTCCTAAAAGCAAAATAACAACGAACGAAATACAAATAAATACTATTTTTTGCTTTTTATTTAGTTTTTTCATGCTCTATCACCGTCCCAATCATACCATTTAAATATTAATTTGTCTATCTATGCGTTTAGCATCTTTATCTCTTATAGAGGCTCTTTTATCATAGACCTTCTTACCTTTGCAAACTCCTACTAAAACTTTGGCATACCCCTTTTTAATGTATATTTTAAGAGGAATAAGTGTTAATCCTTCAATTGATACTTTTTCTTTCAACTTTTTAATTTCTTTGCGATGAAAAAGAAGTTTTCTTTCCCGATATTCATCATGATTATAAAATTCTCCTACTTCATATTTAGCTATATACATGTTAATAATAAATGCTTCATTATTTTTAATTCTAATATAACTATCTTTAATATCAGCAGATCCTTTTCTAATGCTTTTTATTTCTGTTCCTGAAAGTACTAATCCTGCTTCATATTCCTCTTGTACAAAATAATTAAAATAAGCTTTTTTATTCTTTATCTCTGCCATTTTCATTATTATTTACAATTTCAAAGTCAATAGTTCTAGCTTCTTTTGAAGCACCGACTACTTTAACTTTAACTGTATCTCCAATTGTATATTTTATATTATTTTCACTAACTAAAGATAATAATTCAGGTACATAATTATAAAAGCCATCTAAAGTTGAAATATGAACTAAACCTTCAACTAAATTAGGCAATTGCACAAATAAGCCAAAGTTAGTAACACCTGTTATAATACCTTCATACTCTTCGCCTATATGATCGGTCATAAACTCAGCCATTTTCATATCAAGTACTTCTCTTTCAGCTTCTTGTGATTCAATTTCTCTTTCAGAAATATTGTCACAAGCTGTTGGTAAATATGCTTCATAATATCTTATGGTTTCTATATCAATTTTATGTTCAAACAAATACTTACGCAATAAAGTATGGACAATTAAATCAGAAAATCTTCTTATTGGAGAAGTAAAATGAGTATAAGTTTTGCTAGCAAGACCAAAGTGACCTATGTTGTTGGCACTATATACCGCTTTTTTCATGCTTCTTAATAGCATATCACTGAGAATTTTATATTCTTTTTTATCCTCTAAAGCAGCTAATATTTCTTGCATAGTTATAGGAGTTATTTCTTTAGTATCTACAGATAAAGAGTAACCCAATGTTTTAACAAGATTTAAAAATTCCGTTATTTTTTCTTCTCTTGGTGTACCATGTACTCGGTATACAAATGGCAAATCCATATTTTCAATGTGCAAAGCTACTGTTTCATTAGCAACTACCATAAAGTCTTCAATTAAATTTTCTCCTAAAGAAGTTACCCTTTTAACAATATCAATAGCTTTACCATTTTCATCTTGTATTACTTTTGCTTCATCAAGCTCAAAATTAATATACCCTTTTGCTACTTTAGCTTTTCTAAGTATTTGAGCTAACTCTTCCATCATAATAAGATTATCTTTAAAGGGCTCATATCCTTCAGGCACTTCATTATCTACTAAAATCTTATTAACATTTTTATAAGTCATCTTTTTTTTGCTATTAATAACTGATGGATAAATATCGTGTTCAATTACTTTACCATTATTATTAATTAACATTTCACATGTTAAAGCTAGCCTATCGACTCCTTCATTTAGGGAGCATATGCCATTAGAAAGTTCATGAGGAAGCATAGGCAAAACAGTATCTGCTAAATAAGATGAATTACCCTTTTCATAAGCACTATCATATAAAGCCGTTCCTTCTTTTACATAATGCGAAACGTCAGCTATATGAACTCCTAGACGATAATTATCTCCTTCTTTTTCTATTGAAATAGCATCATCTATATCCTTGGTATCATCGCCATCAATCGTAAAAATAACTTTATCTCGCAAATCATGACGATTTTGCATTTCTTCAGCGCTTACTTCCATAGGAAGAGCATTAACTTCTTCTCTAACAGCGTCATTAACGTCTAAGTAAATACCATGATTTGCGGCAATAGCTAAAATATCAACACCCGGATCATTTTTATGGCCAATAATTTTAGTAACTTTACCTAAATAATAATTAGTATCAAGCTCTTTAATAATTTTAACAATTACTTTATGACCTTCAACACATCTATCTAATGTTTCTTTAGTTATTTCAACTCTAATATCCTTCTTTTTATCATCTAGCTCAAAAGCAAGTTTGTTATGTTTTTTAACTATTTCTCCGACTAAAAAGGTAAGATCTCTTTTAAGAATATTAACTACTATACCTTCATTATCATGGACATCTATTTCAACATAATCGCCATCTACAGCACCATTTAAGTTTTCTCTAGCAACAAATGTATCATAATCATATTTGGTATCAACAAAACCATTGCCTTTTTTATTAATATGGATTATACCCGTTAATAAAGAAGAACAATTTTCCATTAAAATGAATTTGTCTTTCTTGCTTTTATGAACATCTCCTGATGAAACTAATTCCATTATATCTTTTCGTAAATTTTTATATTCATCTACAGTTGTTAAGCCAAGTAAGTCGTTAATTTCAATTAAGGTAAGACCTTTTGTTTGTTCTTTTAATACTTCTAATATTTTATCTTTCATTAACATTCACCCCAGTTATCAAAGCTTTCTATATTTTCATTACTTAATTCTTTACATGAGCCTTTATATTTTGTCTTTTTTTTACCACTTTGCAAAGTAATTTCGATTGTGTCACTTGCGACAAAATTGCCACTTTTCTTATATGGATTTTGTTTAGAATAATAATCTCGATCAACAAGGCCAGCATTTACTAAAGCATCTAGTCTTACTGTACACTTCTTGGTAGAGTCTAAATCACATGCTGTCGTACTTTCAACATAAATATTTGCGTTTTTAAAAAGTTCGTTATACATTTGACGATAATTAGCCTTTTTAGAATTATTAAATACGTTAGCGGAACCTACGCCAAAGGCAATTGATAAAGCTGCAATTATTGAAAGAGTTACAAGCATTTCTATCAAAGTGAAACCATTATTATTAACATTTTCCATAGTATAATTATATAGCACCATACAATAATTTTCAATTTAAAAAGCGACTTATCTGTCGCTTCTTATGAAATTAACTAAAATTACTCATTAAGAATATTGCTAGAGAAATGCCAAAAAACAAAATTCCTAAAAGTAAGGTAAGTCTTGAAATAAATAATTCTAGACCTCTTTCTTTCATGTTTTTAAATAAAGCTTCGTTGCCTCCCGTAATGATATTTGAAGCATCACTAGCTTTATTACTTTGCAATAATACAATTATTATTAATAAAACCGAAACTATTAACAATATAACTTCCAATATGTCTCTCATTATTATTCACCACCCTTTTTCTTTTTAGTTTCTTTGTTTTCTTGATCATCTTTTTCTTCATTAGTTGCGGTATCTATGGCTTCATCTATAGCCTCTATTGTACCATTTTCTACTAAAGAGTCAATTTGTTCTTTCGTTAATGTTTCATATTTCATTAAAGCATCGCTTAAAAGTACAACCAATGCTTCGTTATCAACAATTAACTTTTTGGCTTTTTCATAACATTCTTCAATTATCTTACGTGTTTCTCTATCAATTTCTAAAGCCACTTGATCAGATATATTTCTTGATTTAGTATAATCTCTTCCTAAGAAAACATCTTGATCTTTTTCTTCATATTGCATTGGTCCAAGATCAGACATACCATATTCTGTAACCATACTACGAGCAAGTCTTGTAGCTTTCTTAAAGTCATCAGATGCTCCTGTAGACATTTCATGTAAGAAATGTTCTTCACTTACACGGCCTCCTAAAAGACCTGTTATTTGAGCAAGCATTTCCGATTTAGTTACAACTGATATCTTATCTTCTTTAGGAAGCATCATTGTATAACCACCAGCAAAGCCACGGGGAATAATTGTTATTTTATGAACTACTTCTGCATCTTCAAGTTTTAAACCGATAACGGCATGACCAGCTTCGTGTAAACTTACTAGTTTCTTCTCTTTATCAGTTATTTTTCTGGTTGTTTTCGCAGGTCCTAGAATAACTCTATCTGTTGCTTCATCTATCTCATCCATAGAAATATCATCACGATCGCGTCTTACAGCAAGTAAAGCGGCCTCATTTAATAGATTTTCAAGGTCAGCTCCTGAGAAGCCTGGCGTTCTTGATGCTAAGTTCTTAAGATTTACATCATCATTAAATATCTTATTTTTAGCATGTACTTTAAGTATTGCTTCTCTTTCATTAGCATCAGGTAAATTAACTGTAACTTGTCTATCAAAACGTCCTGGACGAAGTAAAGCTTTATCTAGAACATCAGGTCTGTTAGTCGCGGCAATTATAATAATACCCTCGTTAGCTCCAAAGCCATCCATTTCCGTAAGTAATTGGTTCAAAGTTTGTTCTCTTTCATCATGTCCTCCACCAATACCTGTTCCTCTTTGACGACCTACAGCATCTATTTCATCAATAAATATTAAACATGGAGCAGTTCTTTTAGCTTCTTTAAACATATCACGAACACGTGAGGCACCAACACCTACAAATAATTCAACGAAATCAGAACCACTTATATAATAAAACGGCACATTAGCTTCCCCAGCAATAGCTTTAGCAAGTAAAGTTTTACCAGTTCCCGGAGGACCTACAAGCAAAACACCCTTAGGTATTCTTGCGCCTAATCTTGTAAATTTTTTAGGATTTTTTAAGAAGTCTATTAATTCAGCAACTTCTTCTTTTTCTTCTTTTAATCCTGCTACATCAGCAAATGTTTTTTTATCTTTATCATCACTTAGTCTTGCCTTGCTACGGCCAAAATCCATTGAGCCTTTATTTGAAGCAGACAATCTAGCAAATAAATAATACCCGAATATAATTATTAATATAATTGGTAAATAATTAACTAAAAAAGGTACAAACCAACCTGAACCAGGATCTTTATTAGTATCATATTTTTCAATTTCATACTCTTTTATTAAGCTAGTTAATGATTCCATTTCGGGAGTAGATACGATTGTTTTAAAACTTTCGTCATCATCATAGCTATTTAATTTTCCCTCAACATAATATACTGATTCATCACTTTTAGGAGTAATTACTATCTCCGTTACTTTACCTTGTTCAATATATTTTATAAGATTACCTGTTTTTATTTTATGAACAGACTCTCCTTGAAAATTAGCTGCTATTACGATTGCCCCAATTATTAATATAAGGACTAAATAAGGAGCAAAATTCTTAAATGCTTTATTTTTCTTTACGTTATTCATTGCCACTTTTCCTTTCGCTAGAAAGTATTATATCATACTTTTCCCTTTTGTCTTTAACAAATTTACTTTTTTTTATGCCTGGAATCCATAATATTATTCCTGCACTATCTGTTACAATAGGCCACGCATTTCTTTCATCAATATCAATCTTATTATCAATAAAAATATCTTTTACTTTTTTATGACCTAAATTCTTAGCATCTATAACATCATTCTCTCTTTTATTTCTTATAATAAGAGGAAGTTTTATTTCCGTACTATCAAGTCTAATTACATAATTATCATTCTTCTCTTCCTTAGAAACTTCCTTTATTTTAAACATATCATTTTGAAAACTATGTGAAAAAACTTCTTCATAATCTTTTCTTGGAACATTTGTAATAATCTCAAACTTATTATAAGCTTTTTTAGCTATAAGATTATCTTTTAAAGAATATTTAATATTGCTCTTATTATTCTTAATTACTTTTAAGATGTCTGCAACGGTCTTTTTAGATACTTCAAATTGTCTTGTCTTTTGAATATCACTAATATAATCTTCAACAATTTTTTTCTGAATAAATTCATCAAGTTCTAAAAAACTTTTTATATCAATATAATTATCTTTTATGACATTTAATTTTTTAATATATCTTTTAAGATATTTATCACACTCATTTATTTCTTTAGAAAACGCAAAATACTTTTCATGAATTTTAGAATTTTCTTCTTTTAAAAGAGGTAGTATTTTATGACGATATCTATTTCTAGTATGATCATCTTCATCATTAGTATAGTCATTAAAGTAAGTTATATTGTTTTCTCTATTATATTTTATTATTTCATCTTTAGTCGTAAGTAATAAAGGTCTTAAATATTTACCATCTTCATATACTATTCCAGCATACCCACTTAATGAACTACCACGCGATAAACGCATTAGAATTGTTTCTACTAAATCATCGCCATGATGGGCAGTTATAATATATTTAGCTTCATACTTATTTAATAGTTCATTAAAAAAAATATATCTTTTCTTACGTGCTTCAGCTTCAAAATTATCACTAGAGTAATCCTTTATAGTTAAAAGCTCAAAAGTCATATTATGATCTTTAGCATATTTTCTCAAATACTTTTCCTCATCATCACTTTCTTTTCTAACTTTATGATTAACATGAGCAAGTATTATTTTAAGACCATTTATTTTTTCAAGCAAAGAAAGAAGGCACATTGAATCAGGGCCTCCGGATATACAAGCAATTACGACATCACCTGTGGATAAATATTTATTAAGTGTATCTATAACTTTTTCCAATTTTATCCCTTCGTTAAAAACACTTGTATTATACTTATGTAAATAGATTAAATCAAGATATTACTTAATATTTTTTAAATTATATTCTAGTAAAGAAAGTATCTCACCATCTAAAATTTTATCAGGTTCATTACTTTCGAAATTAGATCTATTATCTTTAACAAGTTTATATGGCTCTAAGATATAGCTTCTTATTTGGCTACCAAAGTTAATACTATCATTTAGTTTAAATTCGCCAGCCTTTTCTTCTTGTTCGGCAAGTTGCATAGCATATAATTTACTTTGCAAGATATTCATAGCTATTTCTTTATTTTTTAACTGGCTTCTTTCATTTTGCACACTAACAACTATTTTCGTAGGTAAATGAGTAATCCTAACCGCCGAATTTGAAGTATTAACGGATTGTCCTCCCGCTCCGGAAGAATGAAAAACATCAATCTTTAAATCTTTTTCATTTATCTCAATGTTGCATTCTTTAGCAAATTCGGGTGTAACATTAACAGACGCAAAAGAAGTATGCCTTCTTTTATTAGAATCAAAAGGCGATATTCTAACTAAACGGTGAACTCCACCCTCTCTTTTAAGATAGCCAAAAGCATGAGGACCCGTTACTTTCATAAAAATAGATTTATAGCCTGCTTCTTCACCTTCTTGCGAATCTATAACTTCATACTTATAATTATTCTTTTCGAAAAATCTTTCATACATTCTTCCAAGCATTTGACACCAGTCACAAGCTTCTGTTCCACCAGCTCCCGAATGAATTTCTAAGAAGCAATTTAAATCATCATACTCACCACTTAAGTAAGTATTAAGTTCAAGTTCATCAATAGCTTTTTCAAGCTCTTCAATTTCACTTGGCTCTACGAGTTCAATAAGCTCTAAAGAAGCATTAATTTTTTCTAAAAGATTATTATAATCCTCAAGCTCTTTTTGAATATTACTTATTTTAATATTAACTTCCGTAGATAATTTTACATCATCATAAAACCCTGGAGCGAGGGTTTGTTCTTTTAACTCTTTTAACTCTCTAGTTAATTTATCAGTGTCAAAGTGACCTCCCTAATACGGTCATTTTATCTTGCATTTGCTCTAGAGCATTTTTAATATCTTTTGTATCCATTATGCAATTTCTCCAATTGATACAATATTATTAACAGCATCTTCTTGATAACTTATTTTGTAAGTATCTCCGGTTTTAATAAATGGTAATAATAAACTATCTACCTTAATAGAGGCTACAAATAACATACCTTCAGTATCTTCAATATAGTAATAAGTATTACCATCCATAATAGCATTTCTAATAGATTTAATAGTTATATTCTTTTCAAGTACTTTGGAATCTGTTGTATCAAACTTAACTTCGCTTAAATACTTTTTCGCAGCAGCTTCAATACCTAAAGATGAATCATTAACAACTACTTTTTGATAGTCAGCAACATCGACAAAAGCATACATCTTAACAAGACCAGCATCATCTTTTAAACTAAGTAAGTATGTAGGCTTACTATTTAAATTAATAAGAAGTGGGAATGATGCTTCATAGCCTTTTTCTTGAACTAGGCCTTCGGCAGAAGCCATAGCACTATATTCTTCTGCGCCTGGCGCACTATAATAATGAGTTTCTTTAGTACGCATATTAACAAGAACAAAGCCTAAATTACTTTCATCAGTAGATACCGAAGTTATACCCGTATATAAATAAACATCATCATTTAAGACTAAGTAATTATATCCTTCCGTAGTATTAACAACATTCTTTTGGCCAAAGATAGAGTTCCAGAAACCTTCTTTATAACTTCCCCAGTCATTGAGCTCTTCTTCAATTAAAGAAGCAGAATAAACATGATCTACCCAAGTAGGTACATCTTCTACGGCATATTTTTTAGATTCTCCAGTAATAGGATTTAAGATAATAACATCTTTTATTTCTTTTCTAAGACCTATACCACTATATTTAACTGTAGGTACTATCCAATATGGATTACCTTCATTATCTATTTCAAAATTAGCTTCATCAAAGATAGCAGTCGGATATTTAATACGAAGTTTACGATATAAATTTTCAAAGAAGTAAGCACTTGGCATATATTTCATACCTTTATCTAGTTTAACTAAACTTGCTTCTCCCGTTACTGAGTTGACAGTTATATAACCTTTAATACCTGAACTACGATTAGTAAAATACTTAATTATATCAGCATATTCAATTGGTGTTACTCTAATAATTGAATCATTGTAATTAATTTGGGTATATAAATCACTTACATAATATTGACTAACCCATTCTGTAGCTTGACCCATCTTACGATCACCAAGTTTTTGGCTACTTGTTTTATCAAGAAGAGGGATTTTACTAAAATCTACAGGGGCAACATCTTCAGTGAACTCTCTAGTTTCATCGACGCTAATACGGTTAGCGTATTTCGATGAACTAAATAAAGGTGAACAAATGACATTTACAATAACTAATAAAATAGCAAAACCCGCGACAGCTTCGAATACCCAGATTACAACCTTAGGCATTCTATTAATTTTTTGTTTTTTAAATAATTCAAGGAATGCCGATGGCAAGAAAATCACGGCTGTAAAGAATACCACAAATAAAAGAAATGACCAAAACTCTGGTGCACTTAAATTTAATGGTGGTAGCATAATATACCAAAGTAAGAATAACACTATTACTTCAACTATAATAGATATAATTTTATTTTTCATTTAGACCTGCTTTCTTGCCTATATTGTATCATATTTATTTAGGAATTACTTCTTTTATCCATAATATCGAAATATTCCAACAAATATTGCCAGCAATCTACTTTTTCTGTAAGACTATCATAATTATCATTTATAAGTTTTTGAATTTCCTCTTTAGTAAACCATTTAATATCTTGAACTTCCTCTTTATCTAAAGTTATATCTTTTATATCAATATCTTTATGAGCAATATAATATTCATTAAAATGCCGATTTATAATATCATCTTTTATATTTTCCGAAATGGTAGAACCAATAAACTCTATTTCATTTTTGTTTATATCAATGCCGATTTCCTCTTTGGTCTCCCGAAGTACTGCTTCCCAGCCAAGTTCTCCTTCTAGGACATGACCACCAGATGTTATATCCCAAAGACCTGGCCAAAGTTTTTTATTGTTGCTTCTTTGTTGAAGTAATACTTTACTGTTATCAGTGCTTAAGACAAATAGCACTACGGCTTTATGCCATAAACCTTTGCTATGACATTCTTCTCTACTTTTTACTTCGCCAGTAAAAGAGCCTTTTTCATTTAAAACGTCAAAATATTCCATAATATTCCTACTTACTACTTAAATAATTAATAGCCCGACGATATTTGATTAATCTGGCTACATCTTTAAAGGTTACCTTATTAAATCTTGAAGTAATACTATTGTGTTTTAAATCTGCGAGTTTTACTTTTCTAGCTATAGGATTAGGTTTTATTTTCTTAATATAATCAAAGTATTTATCCTTTTTATCATGAGTTAAAAGTTTTAAAGTTTCAATTACTTCTTCATCAAAATAATGAGCTAAAAATTCTATGGTAACGCTTGTATTCTCAACTACATCATGAAGTAAAGCTACTATACACTCTCTTTCCGTAGCCATTTGCTCTGCTACATGCATAGGATGAAAAATGTAGGGCACATTACCTGGATCAACTTGACCAGCATGAGCTCTATATGCTATTTGCATTGCAAGGGCTGTTTTCTTTGTATATATCATAAATATCCCTCCATACTCTAAATTAAAAAAGTGTCTCTATTTTAATATTAAATAATTTACATTATATCTTCAAGAGATTTATTTTACATTTACATTATACTATCTATTTCTACATAAAATAATTAATATAAAAACTACCTAGTTTTTCTAGATAGTTTACTCAGTTACTTTACTAAATTGAGAATTATAAAGTTCGGCGTAGAAACCATTTTTAGCAATTAATTCATCATGGCTTCCTTGTTCAACAATATTACCTTCCCTCATAACAAGAATTATGTCAGCATTTTTAATTGTTGATAATCTGTGGGCAATTATAAATGAAGTTCTACCTATGGTTAATTTGTCCATAGCCTTTTGAACTAATTCCTCAGTTCTAGTATCTACATTACTTGTAGCTTCATCAAGTATTAAGAATGGCGCATCTTCAATCATACCACGAGCGATAGTAAGAAGTTGTTTTTGACCATTTGATACAGACTCGCTATCATCAAGCTTAGCATTTAAACCACCAGGTAGAGTTTTAACATAATGATCTACACCCACGACTTTAAGAGCATTCCATATTTCTTCATCACTGATATCATCTCTATTAAACTTTATGTTTTCTCTAACGGTTCCATCAAATAACCAAGTATCTTGAAGAACCATAGTAAATAAACGATGGATGTTTTCCCTTTTTAACTCTTTAGTAGATATACCATCAATAATGATATCTCCTTCATCGATGTCATAGAATTTCATAAGTAGATTAACAAGTGTAGTTTTACCTGCTCCTGTAGGACCTACGATAGCAATTTTTTGGCCAGATTTAACATCTATACTAAAGTCTTTAATAATAGTTCTTGATTTATCATAACCAAACTTAACATGTTTAAACTCGATATTACCTTTAGCGTCTTCTACTGCAAGTTTCTTATCTAAGGCATCTTCATTAGGCATTTCTTCTTCATCTAAGAATTCAAATACTCTTTCAGAGGCTGCAGCAGTCGCTTGAAGACCATTCATTCCTTGCGCAATTTGAGTAAGGGGACTCGTAAATAATCTAACATATATAATGAAAGCAATAATAACTCCAAATTCAATGACATTATTAATTACGAGAATAGCTCCTACAATACAAACGGCTACAAAGCCAAAGTTACCAATAAAGCTCATCATCGAAGGCATAAGGCCTGATAAGAATTGACTCTTTTGATTACAATTATATAGATTTTTATTTAATCTATTAAATTCCTTATAAGCTGTTTCTTCACCATTATAAGCTTTAACAATATTATGGCCAGAATATATCTCTTCAATATGGCCATTTAAGTTACCAAGTTCTTTTTGTTTTTGGTTGAAATACTTTTGGGATTTAGCAAGTATTAGTATCATACCTGCGAAGCCTATTACTGATGCCAAAATCGCGGTAATAGCCATAATACCATTTGTATAGAACATCATAATAACTGAACCAACAAATAAGGTAATAGCACTAACTAAAGCTGCTAAACTATTATTTAAATGCATACTAATAGCATCAACATCATTAGTTACTCTTGATAAAACATCACCCATCTCATGAGTATCGAAATATCTAAGAGGTAATTTATTAATTTTAATAGAAATATCTTTTCTTAATGTTTGAGCAAAGCGATTAGAGACAGTACTCAAAGCATAATGTTGAATAAAAGAAAATAAAGCACTTATAAGATATAATGCTACTAAGAAAATAGCTAATTTTTTAATATAAGTTAAATCCATTTGGGGTTTAACAACATTATATACACTCTTAGGCAAGCTATCAAACTTAGCAATAGCTTCTTCTTGGTTATCTATATTAATAGAACTTAATATCTTTATCGTACTAAGACTATCTTCTTTGCTTATGGTAGTTCCATCAATGTTTACATCTTGAATAAGTTTAATAAATATTGAATCTGGTATTGATGATATTAGTGAAGTTTTTTCTTCATCAGAGGCAGCAGTCATACTAGCCATTACTTCTTGGAATTTAGCTTTATCATCATCACTTATATCGGTTGAAGTCATTATTTCAGGCATTGTCCTACCCATGTACTCTTGGTCTTCAAAGCCAGCCATAGCACCTTCCATTATTTCGGATAGTTTTTCCGTTTTAGGTACTAGCCCCTTTTGAATAGCCGTTGCTATATCAGATATTCTATTCGGAGCAACTAAGGAAATAATAGAGCCTAAGGCTGCTAAAAAGACGGAAGCAATAACAATATAATGCCATTTTTTCATACTTTTTAATACTCTTTTAATTGCTTTAGGGAAATCATTTGCTTTTTCCGCAGGCATTCTTCCTGGTCTAGGCATTTTCTAATTCCTCCTTTGATAATTGTGATAAAGCTATTTCACGGTATACCTCACAATTTTTTAATAATTCTTTATGAGTACCCATACCAACACATTTACCTTTATCTAATACAATAATTTTATCAGCATTAATAATGGTACCAATTCTTTGCGCTACTATCATATTAGTGGCATCTTTAGTATAACCTCTTAAAGCTTTTCTTAGCTCAGCATCAGTTTTAAAGTCTAGAGCAGAGAAAGTATCATCAAAGATATATATTTCTGGATTTCTTGCGATAGCTCTAGCGATAGAAAGTCTTTGTTTTTGACCACCCGAAACGTTAGTACCGCCCCTTGCGATATTAGCATCATACTTGCCATCCATCTTTTCAACAAAGTCAGATGCTTGAGCGACATCAATAGCTTCTTTTACTTTATCTAAAGATATTTCTCCCTTACCATTATCACCATAGGCAACATTTTCTTTAACACTAGCATTAAACATAAATGCTTTTTGCGAAACATATCCAAGTTTATTATGAAGGGTTGATAACTTATAATCTTTAACATTAACTCCATCAACTAAAACTTCGCCATCAGTTGTATCATAAAATCTAGGCACTAAGTTAATTAAAGTAGATTTACCAGATCCGGTAGATCCAATAAAAGCAATAGTTTCTCCTTTATTTGCTTTAAAGGAAATATCTTTTAAAACATATTCATCAGCATCAGGATATTTGAATGAAACATTTTTAAATTCGACAACACCTTTTTCGGAAGTATCTTCATCAAAATCACCATCTTTAATAGTTAATTCTTCATCTAATACTTCATTAATTCTTTTGGCAGATATACTTGCTCTTGGTAAAATCATAAATATCATAGCAAGCATTAAGAATGACATAACTACCTGCATACCATAACTAGTAAATACTACAACATTACTAAACATAGCTATCTTATCAGCCATCATTGAACTTTCAATTAAGAAAGCTCCAATAAAATAGATACCTAAAGAAAGTGAATTCATAACAAGATTCATAATCGGATTCATAACGGCAAATACTCTTTGATTAAATAGTTGAGTATTAGTTAGATTATCATTAATCTCGGCAAATCTTTTTTCTTGGTAATCTTCAGCATTAAAGGCTCTTACAACTCTAATACCTGTTAAGTTTTCTCTAGTTACACCATTAACCTTATCAATAAGTTTTTGAACTTTAGAAAACCTTGGAATAACAATAACCATAACAGTACCTACAGTAGCAAGTAGTACTACAACACTGGCTCCTGTAAAAGCACTTAGCTCAACACTCTTATTAAGAATCTTAGAAACAGCCCATACTGCCATAATTGGTGCTTTAATAAGCATTTGCATACCCATAGATATTAACATTTCCATTTGGGTAACATCGTTAGTAGTTCTAGTTATTAAACTACTTGTTTGGAATTTCTTTATCTCCGCAGTACTAAAGTTTTCAACTTTATTAAATATCTTTTCTCTTATATTCATTGAGAAATCTGAAGATATAACTGAAGATAAATATCCTACACATACCGCAGAAACTAAGCTACCAAAAGCACATGCTAACATGTAAGCGCCTTCTTTTAAAATTTCACTTATCTGTGTACTTTCACTTTGAATTAAAGCCGTAATATTGCTCATATAATCTGGCATTTTTAAATCAAGCCAAACTTGGAAAACAATAAGAGCTATGCAAATTAAAAGTTCAATATAATTTTTCGTTTTCAAATTTTTAAATAATTTAAACATTTTATCTCCTTCCCAATAATTTATTACTATGTAAAAAGACAACATTTTAATACTACAATGAATAAAATTAATTGTCAACAAACTTCACCTAATTTTCGGATTACTCAAGTTATGGTATAATACCCTTAGATGTTTATGAAAAAAATATATTACTTTGATAGTTATGAAGATGACGTTGTACAAAGCAAAAATCAAGACTATAAATTAAAAGATAATTATAAATGGATTCATAAAAACATTTTTTATCGTTTTTTCTCTTGGATTATTTACTACCTTTTTATGCTCGTTAGTTTAGTATATTGCAAGTTAATATTAAAGGTTACTGTTAAAAATAAAAAAGTATTAAAAAAGGCCAAAAACTTTTTTGTATACGCCAATCATACCCAAGAACTTGACGATGTTTTTAACCCTTTGCTTATCCTATTTCCTAAAAGGCCATATGCTGTATGCTCTGCTGCTAACTTAGGAATACCCGTTTTAGGTAAAGTTTTACCAATGCTCGGAGGAATTGTTATTCCTGATGATATTCATAGTATGATGAAGTTTAATGATGCTGTTAGTTATTATGCGAGAAAGCATCCCATCGTAATATATCCTGAGGCTCATCTATGGCCATATTACACTGATATAAGACCTTTTGGTAATGCCTCATTTACTTACCCTGTAAAGCTTAATCTTCCTTGTTTTACATTTACTACTACTTATCAAAAAGGTAAAAAAAAGCCTAAGATAACTATATATATTGATGGACCATACTATCCAAATAACGATATTCCTTTAAAAGATGCCAGAAATGAATTACATGATAAGATATATAAGCAAATGAAGGAAAGAAGTAAAAATAGTAACTTTGAATTTATTACATACAAAAAGAGTATCTAAGTTCTCTTTTTTAGTCATCAGTTTGAATAGCAAGGCCAAGTTCATCTAATTGTTCATCGGATAGCACGTTAGGAGATCCCATCATCAAATCTTGACCACTAGCACTGGTTGGGAATGCTTGAACTTCTCTTAAGTTTGGTTCATCTAAAAGAAGCATTAAGATTCTATCAATTCCCGGAGCCATTCCACCATGAGGAGGGCAACCATATTCAAAGGCTGTAATAATAGATTTAAACTTTTCTTTAACCTCCTGTCTAGTATAACCTACGATTTCAAAACCTTTGATAAGACTTTCAACATCATTATTTCTAATAGCTCCTGAAGCCATCTCATTACCATTACATACAAAGTCATATTGATAAGCTAGTATTTCCTCAGGATTTTTTTCTTCATAATCCTTTATACCACCATGAGGCATACTAAAAGGGTTATGACAAAATTCTAATTTTCTGGTCTTTTCATTATATTCAAACATTGGGAAATCATTAATAATGCATAATTCTAAACGATCTTTATCAATAAGGTTACACTTGTTTCCAAGTTCTATTCTAATTAAGCCGGCATACTTTTGAGCTACTTTTTTATCTCTATTAGCGATAAAGAACATTACGGAATCGGCCTTCATATCAAACTTTTTAATTAAGTCATCTCGCTCTTTATCAGTTAAAAACTTATCAATAGGGCCTTTTAAAGAACCATCTTCCATTAAAGTTACATAACCAATTCCTGGCATTCCTATACTTGAGGCATAATCAACGATTTCATTGAACCAAGAGTTAGAGTTTTTACCAATATTATCTACAACTATTACTTTTATACAAGAATTTTTAAATGGCCCAAAGGTTGTATCTTTTAATACTTCACTAGCATCTTTAATAATCAATGGGTTTCTTAAATCCGGTTTATCTGTTCCATAATCTTCCATGGCGTCTTTATAGGCAATTCTTCTAAAAGGTCGAGGTGATACTTTCTTATCTGAGAATTTAGTAAATGTATCATAAAAGATTGCTTCTCCTATACTAATAACATCTTCTTCGGTTACAAAACTCATTTCTAAATCTAGTTGATAAAACTCTAAAGTTCTATCTGCTCTAGCATCTTCATCTCTAAAGCATGGAGCTATTTGAAAATATTTCTCTACTCCTCCGACCATCAATAGTTCTTTATATATCTGAGGAGCCTGAGGAAGAGCATAAAACTTACCCTTAAATAATCTAGATGGAACAACAAAATCTCTTGCTCCCTCGGGACTTGAGGCTGTCAAAATGGGTGTTTGAACTTCCATAAAACCTAAATCATACATTTTGTTCCTTAAGAAATGTAATACTTGAGATCTTAGTTCTAAATTGCTTTTAACTTTCTTATTACGCATATCTAAATAGCGATATTTAAGTCTTACATCTTCTTTAGTATTTTTAGAGTTTATAATTTCAAAAGGTAACTCACTTTTAGATTTACCTAATAATTCTAAAGTATCTACAAGTAGCTCTATTTCACCAGTTTTAATCTTGGGGTTATAAGTTTCCTCATCTCTTTTTCTAATTATGCCACTTACTTTAATGACGCTTTCCTTACTTAAACCTTTAAAGATACTATCATCGTTACTTACTACTTGTAATACTTCAGTGTTATCTCTTAAATCTAAGAAAAGGACACCACCATGGTCTCTTATTGTTTCAATCCAGCCAGAGACTGTAACTGTTTCACCCACTTTAGAGATATCTAAATCTTTGCAATAGTGAGTGTGATAAATGTTTTCTTTCATAAATCCTTCCTAACATAAAAACCCGTACCATCCTATATAAGGACGAATACGGGTTCGTGGTGCCACCTTACTTTATTACTAAGTTATTAACTTTATTTTAGTAATCTCTTTTCTGCTCAATCAAGCATAGCAACATGATAACGGGTTGCTTTCCGAATTAGTCTACTAAGAAAAAATCTTTTCGGTAATTAGCTCCAGGGTGTTCTTTCACAAAATATTTATAACTAGTTCTCACTATACCTAGCTCACTTATATAAATAATAATGTTACTTTTCCCTTTCAAAGCACTTTCATTTTATCATTATATGAAAGGCTTGTCAAATTATTCGCCTGCTATAAAGCCGGCAATATCATCATAAGAAAAATCATAAGAAAGTTTTTTATTATAAGCCTTTTCATAAGCTTCTTTCTTTTGATTATAATCAGTATCGGCCATAATAATACTATTTTCTTTTATACTTTTACTACTATCAGGATAAATAGTTTTTAAGATGTGGACAGTTTGTTTAGTGTTTAAGAATTCGTCATTATCTTTCGTATCTAAATTATCAATTTGGACAAATAAAGATATAACTGGCACATTTAATTGACTAGCAAATTGGTAAGCTCCTCTTTTACAAGGTCTAGGTTTCTTGTAATTAAACCACATTTCTTCTTCTGGATATATCAGAATAATATTGCCTTCATCTAATACTTTCTTTATTTCAGGAATAAATGTTTTTAAGATATAATTAGGTTTCTTAGTTATAGGTATTGTATTAGCGTAGTTCATAATTAAGCCTAGTTCTCCGGGCATAGCTAAGTTTGTTTCTTCAATAACTATATATAACTTTTTATGAAGAATTTCCTCGACTACTTTACGAATATTATAACTATCTAAAGGATTAAAATGATTACAAGTGATAATCGCCCCTTTTGATAAATCTAGATCCCGAAGATTATCTTCACCAACTACATTTATACTATTCAGAATATCTTTACCTGTTTTATATATTCCTTTTAAAACCGCTTTGTTTTTAAGCTTATAAGATAAAGATTTTTTTTGTTTATAAAATCTATTTAAGTATTCATCAATTTGTTCATCGGTAAGAACAGCATCATTAACTTCAACTTTTTTATTATATTCTTTATCTTCGATATTCTTCTTAATGTTACTTATTACTTCTTTTTTAGACCCACCTATAATCATATACTCACCTAAATTCTTTTTTCTTTACCGCTTTCAAATACTTTTTTAAATGTTACTTCATTGTGGGTTATTTCTTCTGCACGAGAAACTAGGCTGGCAAAAGTTGCATCATCTTCCGCTTTATCTTTGTCCGTAAAATTATCTCTTTCTCTTTCGATTTCTTCTTTAAATAAAGATTTATTAGCATATTCCCAGAAATAATTAGCATATTCAACATTAGGATAATGCCATGCTTTAGAAAACAAATTAAAATGAACTATTTTAGGATTATCAAATACTAATTTACCACCCGTAGGCATGGCGTCCCATTCATTAGGAAGAGGAAGTATTTTGCCATAGGCCATCGCATTAATATAGTCTTGATCTGGGCAAACAGTATCAAAATGATATTTATTTAATAAATATAAGAAATGACTTTGAAAATCAACTTCTCTTAGCTTTTTCATATTCATTAAAAGAACACCTGAGTTAATATACTTATCGACAGTAACTCCGGCATTTTCCTTAAAATATTCACATAATATGGCATTATCTTGACAAGATATATCATTACATCCCCCGAATAAATTATCTTTTAGATCATAGTTATAAAGTTCAGATATATCACCAACAACACAAGTATCACTATCGATATAAATAGCTTTATCATACTCTTTAAACATAAAAGGGATAAAGATTCTAAAATAAATAGTTAATGATTTAAAGAAATCATTTTTTAAAAGACTTTGTTTACTATCTATTATACTTTTAAAACCATCTTTCATTTCCGTAAAAACAATTTCAGCATAAGATGTTTCTAAAGATTTTAATTTTGCTTTATTTTCTTCGCTCAAAGATTCGTATACGACATGAATAATATATTCATTATTAGGATTAGCATTTTCTATTAAAGAAGCAATAGCAACGCTTAAAAAGCATGCATAATTATTATCAATAGCGAAAAATATTGGTATTTTAACTTTGTTCATTTCATTCTCCTTAATATAATTGTTGAAAAGACAATAATTATATATAATAGTGTAACACGCAGAGCTATTTTAGCCAAACGAAACCCTATTATCTTTACATTTTTGCCTTTATTTTTAAATACTCATCAAGTATATCATCAAACTCATGCGTATCAAGTATATCATGCATTCTATCTATTTGCCATGGTTTAACTTTTTGTGTTTTGATTCTAGGGAATAGAATAAAAGTTGTACTAAAGTGTCTAAATATCGTATCAGGACATACTTTGTGTTGATCATTATATTTAGTATCGATAATAAGTTTTGAAGTAGCGCATTTATTTAAAGCACTTTGATCAGGCAAAAGCATTCTTTTACTAGCACATCTTTTACGAGCTTTTTTTAAAAGACCTGTTTTCTTAATAAGTTTTAGATTCATTAATAAAACACCAGAATTAACATACGTTCTTCTTAACCATTTTCTTTTAAAGAAATGACTACCATAGTAATCTAATACTCCTGCATATTCATAATTAGTAATATCGATATCATATAGCTCGCTAATGTTATTATAACAAACAACATCATTATCTAAATACAGTATTTTCTCTGGCATATCAGGTATCAAATCACAATAAAGTCTAAGCATACAGTAAGGAGTAAATCTTGTTTCAATATTTGCCGTAGGTTTTACTTTAGCAAATATCTCTGTAACATCTATTAATTTAATACAGCTTTTTTCATTTTTATCTTTTAATAATTTTTCTAATACTTTAATACACTTTTCACTAACAGGCTCATGATCTGCATATGTCATGGTTAAAACGTATACATTAAAAGCATTAGCATTATGCTTTATTAAAGATAAAATGGAAATAATAAGTCCATCTTCGATATTTTTATCACCACAATATAAAATATTAATAAATACCACATCCTAACTGTTTTTAAGGCATATTGCCATATACAAATCTTCATTATTTGTAACGCTGATATCAAGTTTAATTGTATCAACATTATTAAGACCATATGAAAGTCCTTGCCCAAGCATTTTAAGGTAAGCTTCTTTCTTTACCCATATAGCTGTAAAAGCATCTTCCTTATCTAAAGAATTATCAATATAAGCTTTTTCTTCTTTGGTAAAATACTTATCTTTTACCCGAGGTTTATAACATTTATACTGGATATCTACGCCTACTTCTTTATCTGATACCGCTACTACAATAATATTCTTGGTATGAGATATATTAAAGTATACAGCATTATCCTTTAAATAAGGTTTGCCATACTCATTATAAACTAGTTCATAGTGAGTAATATGATGCTTAGCCAAAGATTTTTCTAATGCTTCTTTTGAAGATATATTTTTATACTCATAAATCTTAAGCATTTTTTTCTATATAACTTATAATATCGCCAACGGTTTGTATTTCTTTGATATCTTTATCCGGAATTTCCTTACCAATTTCTGATTCAAGCTCCGCGATTAAGGTAACTAAATCCAAGCTTTCTAAATTTAAATCCGTTAATAAATTAGAATCTTCATTTATTGACTCTTTTGGTATACCTGTTACATTGGAAATTATTGTTATAACTTTTTCTTTCATTATTTACTCCTCCATTATTTTATCACGTAGTATTTTACGATTGTTATTTTTCTTAAATTCTTTTGTTCTAAGGACAGCTTTAGCAAGTTGATGATTTTTAGGAACATTACGATTATACTTAGCAATTAAATTATCAAAATATTGTTGATTTTGCATATACTCCTCATTTGGATAAATATAGGCTATTAAAAGATTATCTTTTTCGGCAACAATAACTTCACAAACTCCATCATCTTCTGCAAGTTTTGCTTCAATTACTTCAGGAGATATATTTTCCCCATTGCTTAGTATTATAATATTTTTCTTTCTACCTGTTATAAATAAAAAACCATCATCATTTATGTAACCATAGTCACCGGTATGAAACCAACCATCTTTTATAACTTCATCTGTTGCCTTCTTATCTTTATAATAACCAAGCATTACGATATCGCCCTTAATACACACTTCATTATCTATAATCTTAGCTTCAACATCCCGACATATTTGGCCAACACTACCATCACAGCCATATTTGTTACGGTTAACGGATACAACAGGTGAACATTCAGTTATACCATAGCCATTAAGAATTTCAATGCCAATATTCCGAAACCATTTAACATATTTACTTTCTAAAGGTGCTCCTCCACATATAACGAAATCTAGGTTACCTCCGAATTGATTCTTTATGCTAGCAAAAAGTTTTTTTCTTATATCAATATGACATTTCAAAAGCAAACTACTAATCTTTATTCCAATTTTTAATTTTTTTTCTTGATTAGTTTTCCGAGCTGTAGACCAAATTTGTTTGTAGAAAGTTTCAACAAAGGCAGGTACAACGAACATCGTATTAGGTTTAGCTTCTTGAATTTCTGGCAACACTCTTTTTAAACTGCTGTTAATAAAAACCGGAACTTGATAATAATAAGGTTTTAATATAGCTGTTATAAGGCCAAAGGCATGATGAAATGGAAGAGGTGCAAATGCCGCTCCATAAGGTTTAAATAAGCTTGCAGCCCCATAAAGATCGGCACATATATTCTTTTGACTTAACAAAACAGCTTTATTAAAGCCTGTAGTTCCACTGGTAAAGAAAATAACTGCGGGTTTAGTATTATCTATAACTGCTTTGTTTTCTAGCTTTTTGCCTTTATTAATATAAAGATTAAGATCATCAATGTAATTAACATTAAATTTTTTAAGATTTATTGAATCAACATAATTTTTTGAACAAAAGATATCCTCAGTATCACTAATATTTAATAACTTTTCAATTCTTTCTGGTTCTAAATCTTTATCAATAACAACAGCGACATTGCCACTAATAATTATTGCATAAAATAACACAACCCAACTATAACTATTTTCGGCAATTATAGCAATGTGTTTATTATTATAACTATTAAATAGATAACTACTTAAATTTGTTACTTCTTCATAAAAGTTTTCATAAGTTTTTGATATTGTATTTAAAGAGGAGTCTTTGTAAATAAAAGCTATACCATCTTTATTAGTTTTATAGTTTTTTTCCAGTAATTCCCGCAAGTCATTTAATTTATTATGAGAATAATAAGCATAATTTTTGGCCAATTTTATCTCCCCAATCAATCATTTTTATTACATTGCAAAATTATACTACATATTTAAATACATTTCAAATTTGCTTAAATTTTTGCAATAAAAAAAGGCCCGTAAGCCCTTAGTTATTTCCTATAGTAATGGCAAAGAATATATTTCTAATAGTTCATCAGCAGATTTATTCAAAACTTCATCGATAGAGCTATATCAAATATATCAAAAAAATCTAGTGTTATGTTACTTTTCTATCTTAACAGTAATGTTTTCTTTTGATAAATCAGGTAAATTAACAATATGTCCTATCTTAGTATATGAGTACGTAGTTATAAAATCTTTATAGAAAATTACAATACAATTACCATTATAAAGCATTACATCACCCTTTTGGATTTGCTTTGGAATTGCATCATTACTAGGCAAGGTAGTATCTAAATAATAATATTTCTCATTGCCATTTAATTCTTGCATTTCAAAATTAAGAGGAAGCATAGCAAAAAATGCTTTAGCGGTATCATTGTCTTCCAAAATAAGTTCATAGTTTTCACCATAAATATTAATTTTAACGTTTTTATTAAATAGATCAGTCATATCATTTTCTCCTTTATAGTTTGTATTATTATTGTCCCGTATAATTTTTTTATAAAAAATGCCTAGGCTAATTCCCAACAAAAATAATACTAAAATTGTGAAAAGATAATATTTTTTATTCATTAGTCTTCCCGTTTTTTTCTAGTGTTAAAAGTAATAAAGCCATGCCAATCAAACCAAATATATTTAAAATCATATGGAATTCTCCTTTTTCATAATTATATAAATTTTTATAAACAATAACAATCTAAACTACATTAAATATTAAAAGTCATCTTTTGTCAAAAAAATGTATACTCCCAATTTAGGTTTATTTATCAATGTGCATTGACATTATATAATAGCTATAGAATAAATAAGTTTCTTAGAAAGAAAATGAGGTAAAATAATGGATATTACTTTTAGAAAGGCTACTCTTGATGATGTTGAGTCGATTATAGCTTTATGTAATGAGCGTTTTAATGAAAATACTCCTATAGAATATGCATTAGATAGTTTTAAAAAAACGCAAAATGATCCAAATCAAATATATATTGTCGGTATTGCTGAAAATAAAGTAGTAGCTCACACTAAAATAACGATTATCCCTACTATGTATGAAGATATGAATACCTATGCTGTTTTAAATCACGTTTGTGTAAAGCCAGAATTACGACGTGAACACATTGGAACCAAAATGTTAGATGAATGTTTTAAAATAGCCAAAAGTGATAAGGAATTAGCAGAATTCTTAGCTATATCAGGATATAGATATGAAACTTTAAGAGATACTTTAGATTATATAAAGTATTTATGGTCTATGACTAAAAATTATGTTACATCAGCCCAAAAACTTTTTGATGGACTTAAATCTGATGTAACTATTAAATCAGTAGAAAGTTTAACTATTGTAAGCTCCATGAGTGCCAGTGCAGCATTACTTGAACTATTTACAGAATCAGCACCTACATTCACAGCATTTGGCTTTATATACTTCTTTATTTTAGCCCTTATTGGTTGGGGTTCAACCAAGATACTAAATACTATAGCAAGTAAAAGAAAATATGAAGTATCAGATATTGAGTACGAGAAAAATATTAAATAGCAAAACTACTTATCAAATTGTAAGGAACATATAAGTTATCTTTTAGGAGTTCCACTATCAGGGGCTTCACCTACTCTTTGAATTTTTGCCTTTTTATTATCAATACCGCAAAGAGTAAATATATCATAAGTATCCATGTCTAAATTTCTTTCAGCTAAAAGACGGATTTTATTTAAAAGTTCTTCTTTAGCAGAAGGATCTTTAGACATTTTTTCAAATGCATTAGTAGCTAAATAATGGCCTATTATATAAACATATGACTCATATACTAAATCAGGATATAAAAGCATTGTTTCTAAATAACTATCGCATTGATCACAGGCCATTCTAACAGGGTCTAATGCTTCAGGCATTTTGGCTCTTATCATTTCAATTACATCCCTAGGCACAGCTTTTTCAACGGAATTTACTTTTATGCTCGCCATTTGAACCATTTTTTCTTCACTAATTAAGCCATCCTCCAAGAAAGTGATGAAATAATCAAATATTGGTAAGGAATATAATATTAAACCATTTATATTACTTATTCTATCATCATATAGAGCATGAACCTCTTCTTCGCTATAATTTTGGCTTAAGAAATACCTAGTAGCATACATTTCATAAAATATTGAATAAAATTCTAATAGAATTCTTGGCAGTTCTCCTTGCGCTTTATTCTTACTAACATAATGAGCAAACTCATGCACTATTGATGTTACATCATATATTGAATACCTTCTTGTTATAAAAATTACATATTTGTCATCTATTTTAGCTATAAAATCAGTTGATGAGGCATTGAAATTATATTTAGCCATAAGCTCGTTTTTTTGCTTTTCACTTAATTCATCAAGATAAACTAATCTACCTTCACTTTGAAGCTTTTCATAAGCAGTTAGCCATTCGGGACTGATTTGGCTTAAAATGTTTTTAGCATGATATTCTATTTCTTCTTTAGACAAAGAGGATAGTTTATACTCCGATTTTTTTCTATTTTGAAAGCAAGAGGAAGCATGTTCTAATGTTATTTCAAATAAGGGTTTTAAATTGGTGAATAGGAAAAGATCCTTAGCATCACCTTGTACAAAATTTTTTAAAAAATGATAAATTAAAATACTAAGCAATGGAAAACGATTGGTTTTTTCTAGCCATTTATATAACTTATCTTCATCTTCTTCCAAGACTCCCGTTTGTTTTTGATAAAGTTCTCTTACTCTTTTATATATAGCCTCTTTAGAAAAGGGAATATTAAACGAAGTGTTACTCTCAGCAAAAACCTTTTCCATCTTAAGCATGCCAAATAAATCGTAAGATTCTAATTCATTTATATCTTCAGACATAGTAACCCCCCACATGTGGAGTATTATAATCACATTATGTTATTTTAGCAATATAATTATTAAAATCAATTGTTATTACCTGTCAAATCTTGTATAGCTCATATTTGACTTTATTCATCAAGCATTTTGCTGTTATATAATTATAATTGAAAATTATTTTATTTATTTAAAATGGATTAAACACTTTAAAGCAAAATACTAAGCAATTGATAACCATAAAAGGAGTTATGTATGGCAAATTCAAATAATTTTGGGCAATTCCATAATAGTACAGCAGCAACATACGCTAATCTTGTAGCACTAAAAATATACGCGGGTTCTTTTGATGAGTTTATAGTTTTATCTGCCCAAGAAAAGGCGCAATTAATCACGCAATTAGAATCAATAAAAGAAAAATACAAAAAGGATTTAAAAAGAGGTATATTTAATGGAACTATCGTTGAATATGCCTCATTAAATGAAATTGAGCAACTTGAATTGAGAGTAAAAAGATTTGTGTGGAAAAAAGGGGCGGTTCTTGATCTTGCTGAAAGACTTGTTAGAGAATTAAAAACTGCTGATTTAAATCAATTTGAAAGTTTAAGCGAATCTTATTATAGTGATTTAATGCCATCTTTTTATAATTATGTAAGTCAAATACCTTCGGACTTATTTTCTGAAGTCTCTCACTGGGGTATTCCAGTTCCCGAAGATTTAACTAGTTTAGTTTCAACAGAAATTGAACGACCAAAATTTGGCTTTATGGAAAAGAAATATAAAGTATTAGATAGCTTAATTACCGATCAATATATTTTCAAATTAAAGACAAGACAAATTGATAGCGATTTTAGTACTGACGAAGACTATAATAGTAAACAAAAATGGAAAGCTTACTTAGATAGAAAAGCTGATGAATATAGACAATTAATTAATGATGGCCTTTATGATGGTTCTTTTGAAAGTTATTTAAATGAAGATATTATTACTACAACGGGTTTATTAAGGTTTAATAAAAGAAAAAAATTTCCCAGCTTTGATACTACCGAAAGCTTGTGGTTTACTTATCAAGCAGACAAGGTTCAAACGGATGCCCATAGGAAGATGATTGAAATAATGCGAGGCCCTGCAGCTCAAGATCTTATGTACCATACTGTAAGTGCCATGAGAAATATCATGGGAGACGAAGCTTTGCGTGATCTTGAGCAAAGGTATAGAAATGGCGAATTTGATGATCCACCCGAGCAGCCTAGAAGAATGTGATTACATTCTTTTTTATACGATGATAAAATTTATAAGTACAAATCTTTTGCTAATTGCATTGCCATTGTTTTTGGCTAGCTATATCCATTATATATTCAATTGGTTTATTATAGTACTCTCCTAAACCAACCTCATTAGCTTCCTCAAATGATGTGGCGGATTTAGTAACTTCAATAATATTTTTATCTCCTCCTATAGTGCAATTCATACTTGTAATTGGACATTCAATTTTCATTAAGTCACAATTATAATAAACTTTTCCGTCAGAAGTTAAGCATGGTTTTTCAAGAAGCTCATCTTCAGAAAAGTAATAGTTATAATCAGCTTTAAAAATTGATTTAATTTCATTAACGCTATTGTTTTCAAAATAAAATATGTACCTTAAAAAATTATATTCTTCTTTTTGAATATCACAAACTAACACTTCGTCTTTTGGCTCTTTATATCCTTCAATAATACTCTTTTCAAAATAGTATTTACTTGTTTTATCATCTTTTTTAAATATTGTTACAATAGTTGAACTTTCATCAAGGTAATCGTTTACTGAAATAGTGTTATTTCTAATAGTATCAGAATCGTATACCTTTGTATCAATCTTTTCTTGCATTTTATAATCTTTATATATTTCTATAATTTGTTTATCATCAAATGGATCTGAGATATTTTGATAATATATTACATTTTCTTTTATCGTAATCGTGTCTTTTTCTATAATTGCTTCAATTATTTTTCTCTCCTCCAATTTAGGATATAAAGCCGTTAAACCGCCAATTCCTCCAAAAGAACCTACAAAAGCGTTCAATTTATCATCATAAGTATTTAATTCAAAACCAGAACCATCTACAAAATCAGTATTATATAAAGCATAAGTTCTATTAAGTTCATAATCAACGCTAATTGGACTTTTAAAATACATTTCTAGATTTTGATCTAAAACATCTTTTTTTACTATATATTTGTTAACATTATAAGTACCATTATTATACTTTTCTACTTTAAAATCTTCATTTTTTAAATCGGTTAAAGCAATTTCTGTTAATTCATCATTCGTAAAACTCTTTATGCCACTATCTCTATTTTGGGTATAAGTATAAGGTTTTAGCTTTTCATAAATATCATAGAACCTTTTATCTTTCAAAGAAATTTTCCTTGGCATGCGAAAGTAAATAAATAATATACTAAAGATTATAATAATTGCTATAGTTAATGATAAAACAGCAATAATTATGAAATTTTTTTACTCATAATGAACTCCCTATATACCACATTTGTGGTAATAATTACTATCCACTATTATATCAGTTTTTTATTTTAATGAATATAAGTTGAATATGTTATAATTAATGTATAAATACTGTGAGGTTAACATGATAAAAATGATAGTATTAGACTTAGATGGAACGATTTTAGATTCTAACTCAAAAGTTTCGGATAATACAAAAAGATATTTAAATAAATTAAAGGAAAAAGGCTATATTATAGTCATTGCCACGGGTCGAAATTTTGCTTCCGCCTTCCAGGTGACTAATAAAGCCATTTTTGCTAATTACATTATCTCTGATACAGGCTCTTGTATATATAATGCTCAGACTGCAGAAGCTTTATTTTTAAATACAATTGCAAGAAATGATGCTCTAAAAATTTTAAATAGCTACAATGATGAATGTGAGTATATAGATGTTTGTGATAAAAATTGGTACTATAAATATTGTGATTATATTTATAAAAGTGACTTAACAATTGCGACTAATAAAGTTGATGATATAGTAAGTAATTGCCAAAATATTTCTCACATGTCTCTTTCTTTTAAAGATTACAAAAAAGTAAATGAAATTTATCAAAACTTAAGTAATGAATTTAAAAACCTAAATATTATCATTATGCAAGATTCTTTTTCCGAAAAAAAGTGGATTGAAATTTTACCTTTTGAATGTTCAAAATACAACGCTATTAAAAAACTAGCCGATTATTTAAAAATAGCTAATGAAGAAATTATATGCTTTGGCGATGGTCTAAATGATTTAGAAATGTCGAAAAAATGTGGAATCGGTATAGCTTTAAAAAATGCATTACCTGAGGTAAAAGAAAACGCAAAAGATGTTACAGCATATGATAATGATAATGATGGTGTCATTAAATATTTACAAAAATTAATTGATAATGATTAGTTATTTTACTTTACAAGAACAATTCTATCTATTGTTTCTAAAAAATCGTTATCAACTTCAGAAACAATAACTGATAAAGCTTGACCACTGGCATGAATTATATAGTTTTTGTTATGAACCTGCCCTAAATAAAGCATTACATGACCTGGGCGATACAGTAAACACGGACCATCTGCTTCAATTATTTGCTTTTTTTCGTCTGCTGTCATATCCAAAACATTTATACTTTGACCTATACTTACTTTTTGACTAGAAGTATTACGGGGAAAATAAAAGCCAAAACAACGGTATACATTAGCAACAAAGCTTGAACAATCTACACTTTCATTTAGTCCACCCCAACTATACTCTGAACCCTCATATTTAAAAGCTTGAAGTAAAAGATTTTTATTATTGTACTCTAAAAAGCCTATATGCGCGGCTTTTTTTGGAATGATTACTTTTGATTTAGTAACCATATCATTAGCATCTTTAGTAGGCAAGATTGCTTCGTAGCCCTCATTAGTTTCTTTAATAAATGGGAGAGTCACACTCATATCTAAACTTATTTCATCACATGTATATGTCTTATCAGTGATTAATATAAATTTTTCATTATTTAAAAAGTAGTCCCAATCATCTTCATTTGCAAAAGCTATATTTTCTTTTTCAATCCATCCTGCATAAAAAGGGCTAATAACAAATTCCCACGCTTGATTTTTACTTTCGTGAATAACTATGACAGGAGTATTTACTAATAGCTCGCTTTCTTGCAGTGTATCAAATTTTTGAAGATTTTGATTATCATAAAAATGCTTATTCGTGGGAAAAGATCTTAGGTTTGCCCGTTTAATCACTATGGCTTTTTTCCCTTCATTTTCAGTTATATTTTCAAGATTTAAATTTTCTAGTATGTCCAAGGTATTCTCCCTAGTATATACTATGTCATTTTCATATTTTGGAAAATCAGGAAGCTTGTACTTATTTATAAAATTTAATATATCAGAGTAAGAAAAAAAGTTCATTTGATTTAAATCATAATATTCATCTGTTTTCGATTTAATAAGATTATTCATATTATGTATTTCTTCTTTGGTTAAAATTAATTTAGTATTGCTTAATAAATTTGTAAATTTTAATGCTTTTTCATTTATATATTCATTTGTTTCATTAGTAAGTTTATCTTCAGATATGGCATCTTTTTTCGTATTAAAGATTTTTATCATAATCCCTCCTAATAATAAAATAACAAGCAATATTCCCACTTTAATAATTTTATTCATTTATTCTCCATTTTTCATATAATAGGTTATCAAATAATAATGTATTTATTCTTTAGTTAAAGAACGGCTCATATCTTCATTTGCTAATCCTAATGCTATTTTTTTATCTCTAAGCTGAGCGAAAAACATCCGAAGTATTCCACTGCTTTGATTTAATAAACATTCTACTTCCTCAACCGTAAGTTTGTCCCAAAAACTAGGCTCGCCTGCAGCTGTAAAGATTTGCGCAAGAGTTAGATTTGTATCGCCAAATTCTCCATTACGGTATCTTTGCATAATTTCATTATATTCTTGTACATGATTAATTAAATCCATATGTTATACCTTCATTCCTATTAGGTAGTGTGCATAGTTTATACACAAACTACCTGTTTTTTCCTTTATTTATCTATATTTTTCTATATATTTTCTTTTACCCTCTATTTTAAAAGTAATTTTTATATAGAATCTTCTATTTTTATCTATCAAAAAATGAC